>CATLOZ010000020.1 GCA_950054395.1 uncultured Chloroflexota bacterium | reverse complement strand
GCAAAATAGTAACTTCTGTTTCTTTAGACTTTAGTACTCTTTCGATACCGTTTGATATAAGACTATATCTGTGAGGAAGACCTTCTGAGCCACCAAATAAACCAAAAGGAGGGACTATCATCCCATCCCCGGCAGTGTTCATAGTACCTTTATTTTTACCATCGTAGATTATTTCGCATACAGCTCCAAGCCCACCTCTCCACTGTCCATCCCCGGCAGAATCTGGACGCAATTCATGGCTTACGACAAAGAGCGGGAATCGTTCTTCAGTGATTTCTACGCTTGGAGCCCTAATACCTCCTGCCACATTAACCTCTCCCACGCACGTCCATCCGTCATTACCTGATGACGCACCTCCTCCACCTCGTCCCATAAAATAATGCCATATAAAATATTTTCCTGTACGAGGATCTGTACCTGTAATGGCATATCGCATTCTTCGAGAAAATCCTGAATTAACAGCTAGTGGTACAGCATTTGCTAAAGCTTTAAATACTGCTTCTATTATCTCTTCCCCGCAATGATTAGTACTCATACAAACAGGAGCTGGCGGATTTGCGTTTACAATTAGTCCTTTTGGGGCAATAACACTTAAAGGTCCCATGGATCCTTCATTTTTTGCGATATCATAAGGAGCTAGGTACATAATTGCAGCATGAGCAACTGATCTAGTGTTTGCATAAACACTATTTATAAATCCTGTCACTTGAGGAGATGATTTGCTTAAATCAATTTTCATTGTATCATCTTTAATTGTGACTTCGGCATGAATAGGAATCATTTTTGAATCAAATCCATCATCATCAAGAAAGGATACTCCTTTGTATACACCGTCTGGCCATTCAGATATGAATTGGCGAACTTTATATTCAGTGGCAGATAATATTCCATCTATAATCATCAGTAATGTATTTTCATCATAATGGTCAAGTAATTCAATTATACGGCGTTCTGCAGTTGAAACAGATCCTATCTGAGCGTTTAGATCTCCTAAAAAGTTTTCAGGCAATCTGACATTAGCAGAAAGCATTTGCAGTAAATCATCTCTAGGTTTGCCTTTATCATGAATACGTAATGGAGGTATACGTAATCCTTCATGGTAAATTTCTGTAGCAGATGGATTATAACCACCGTGAGTTGCTCCTCCAACATCGCTATGATGAGCACGGTTTACGGTTAAAAACAGTAACTTCTTATCTTTAAATACAGGTTTGATTACAGTTATATCTGGTAAATGACTACCGCCATTGTATGGATCATTTAAGGTAAACATATCGCCAGGGTGAATATCATTTTGAAAAGTATTTAAAATAGCTTCCCCTGCAATTGGAAGTGCACTAACGTGCACTGGTATCCCTTCACCTTGTGCGATAAGCCTACATTTATTATCTAAGATTGCCGTGGAGAAATCGCGACTGGAATTTAAAATTTGTGACATTGAAGTACGTATCATAACATCCATCATTTCGATAGCAATAGATTCCAATCTATTTTCTACAACAGAAAGCGTCACCGGATCGGTTGCTTTTAATTTAGCTGGTTTCTTCTCAATTGATTCTATGTCTTTTAATTTGATGATTAACATTTCTTCTGAGTATTTTGTAAGAATTTCATTATGACCTAGAACAACAGTAGTAAATTCTGATTCTATGACAGCCGGGCCTGCAATGTTGTGCTTTTTGGAAAGTTCTGCTGCTTGAAAAATGGGGACATCACCCCATCCCATCATATGGACTTGCCTTTTTGGCGGTTGCGAAAAGTTAGAATTACAGAATGATTTTTGAGTATTTTTGGCATTTGAGATTTTTGGCAACGGGGCTAATATTGTTGCTCTTAGTGTTACTAGTCTAATTTCTTGCTCAGATTGCCTATAGGAATATAGTTCTTCAAATCTTGTGTGAAAGTTTTGAGCCCATTTTTCTCTAAGTTCTAGATCATTTAAATTCAGATCAGGAATAGGAATTGTTACTTCATATATTTGATCTAAGTATCTCATGTCAGCTTTAAATTCAACGATGATCTTTGCATTTGGCACACCGTTTTCTTGCAGTCGATCCCTTCCTTTTTTCTCCATTGCTTGGAGTTGAGAGCGAATTTCATTAAGATCCAATATTTCTAATCCAAAAGGATAAGACTGTGAAAAATCATATTGAATGTTAGATGTTAACATTCCAAAAGCAGATAATACTGGAGCAGTATAAGGAATAAGTATTTTTTGAATTCCAACTTCTCTTGCTACTTGGTTAGCTAGTATTCCAGCGGCTCCTCCAAAAGCAACCATTGAAAAATTACGTGGGTCAAGTCCTTTTCGGATGGAAGCTAAGCGTATTCCTTCTGCAATAGAGTTTGTCACAACTCGCATAATACCATTAGCTGCTTCTGTGATAGTTAATCCTAAAGGGTCTGCTATTTTATTTTTGATAGCTTGTTCTGCTAAATTATCATTTAGAGTTACACGGCCTCCTAGGAAAAAATTTTTATTTAATAGACCTAAAATTAGAGCAGCATCAGTTACAGTTGGATTTTTTCCGCCCAAACCATAGCATGCTGGACCTGGTTCTGCTCCTGTGCTTTCAGGGCCTACCCTCAGGACACCGCTAATGTCTACACGAGCTATACTTCCTCCACCCGCTCCTAGTGTATGAATATCTATCATTGGGACTGCGATTTTCCATCCAGCTTCGAATTTTTCGTTCGCAATATGAGGTTTTCCATCTTCAATGATTGATATATCCGTACTAGTGCCACCCATATCTAGAGCAATAATATTTTTTTCATTTATCTCATAGGCAGCATTTGCTGCACCTTGGGCTCCACCTGCCGGGCCTGAAAGAATTGACCGGACTGCAAATTTAATAGAATCTTCAATAGGAGCTGCACCTCCATTAGATTGTATGATTAAAACTTTACTTTCATCTCCATGTTCGGCTATCCGTTTTTGGAAGCTACTAAGATATTTACCAAGTGCAGGTCCAACATATGCGTTAACCGCAGTTGTACTAATCCGGTCAAATTCTTTGATTTGTGGTAGCACTTCGTGAGATAGAGATATGAAAGTATCAGGAAATATCTTTTTGATTTCTTCTGCTGCTTGTAATTCATGATTGGAATTCATAAATGAAAAAAGAAAACATACTGCTAGCGAGTTTACACCGTCACTTTTTAATTTTTTAAGATTTTTTTTAAGATTTTTTATATTTAACGGTGTGTGAACACTGCCATCATATTTAATTCTTTCTTCAATACCTAAACGTAAATATCGGGGTACTAATGGTTCAACTGAAGGCATTCGAAGGTTATACCGATCTTCTTTGAGACCTTCACGAATTTCTAGTAAGTCCCTAAAGCCTTCGGTAGTTATAATACCAACATTAGCTCCTTTGCTTTCGATTAAAGTATTAGTTGCAACTGTAGTTCCATGTACAATTAATTCTACTTTTGTAAGTAATTCATTTAATGTAATTTTATGAGCATTGGCAATGTCAGTTAATCCTTTTAGCACTCCTATTGAAGGATCTTTGGGAGTTGAATGTGTTTTGAATTGTTCGATATCTCGGTTATTTTGAGCAACAACTAAGTCAGTGAATGTTCCTCCAACGTCTATTCCAATTCTCAAAATATTTCCTTTATTTAAGGCAAAGTATTATATGCTTTGTTAATATTATTATTTTTTAGATTATAATAAATTATTTTTTTCGAGATTCAAGTTCATCCTATATATTTTCAATATTTATATTAACCTTTTTTAGTAATACAAGAATATGAAATAATAAATCAGAAAATATATATATTATTTAATCGTTGTTTTTATCTGTTAAACTTTCAATTGTTAATTCTCCTGCATTAACAAGATTGACAAAACTTTTCCCTTTCACAACATGATCTTTATCTATGCCAAGATAAAGGGTTATACGTTTTGTTAACATTTAAGTGCCTTAATAATTAAAACCTAAAATTATAAAGTTTATGTTGGCCATCTATAAAAATTTCCGAATCTTTTTTAAAGCCTAATTTAGAAATTTGACTTTTAGGGATTGATTGTGATTTGTTGTTCGAGTCTATTAATATAGTAAGCCAGGAATTATTTTTAAGAGCTTTTGTGAATATTTCAAGTGTATTATTATACAAATTCCAATCAGAAATAAAAACACCATCCACTGAATCGGGAGATATTTTTATCTCATTTGCATATTCTTTAAGAGTGACATTTCCAAGGTTAATTTTTTTTAGCATTTTTTTTGTTTTATTTATATTTGATTTACTTTTTTCATAAGTTATTACTTTGCCATCAAAAACATATTTACCAAAAAGAATTGGGAATAACCCTTCTTCAGCCCCCATACACACGATTGTTTGGTATGGCATAATGGGAAGGGTAGCAATTATTTTATGTGTATCTATTTTTAATATAGAATGATTATTATTATTTACCATTAATTAACCTTTATATTTTTAATATTGTGTTTGGGTTTAGCTTGTTTTTATATAAAGCTTTTCCAATTATAACACCATCTACTTCCAATTTATCAAAAGATTGGAGGTCAAATTCTGAAGATATTTCACCCGCTATTGTCAGGTTAATATTAAATTGCTTTTTAATTTTTCCATTTGATACTTCTATAGAAATAATTATTTTCCTTTTTTATCAGATTCGAAATATACCCTTTCTTGCTCATCCTCTTCTGATCTTGCTAGATAAAATAGTAAGTCTGATAATCTATTGATATATTTAGGGATGTTTTGATTTATTAATTTTTCTTTCTTGTTCAAATTAGCTAAAATTCTTTCTGCAGATCGTAATTGTGTACGAGATATATCAATAGATGATGATTTGATGTTACTTCCTGGAAAAACAAATTTTGGTTTTAAGTTTATTTTTTTATCAAAAGAATCAATTAAAGATTCAATTTTTAAAATTGAATCTTTATTTATGAGATCTAAACCCCATTTAGCCGGGTTTAGTTTGTGATGATTTTTGTTAGATACTGATATTTCAGTGCTAATTACAAATATATCATTTTGTATATCAAGAATTATTGAAGTAATATATTTATCATTAATAACTGCTCTTGCCATTCCTAAATAGCTATTAACTGTATCCAAAAGTCCATATACTTCACACCTGATATTGTCTTTTGATACTTTTTCACCAAAAAGTAGATGGGTATCCCCATTATCACCTGTCCGGGTATAAATTTTCACTATAAATCCTTTATATTAGTATAATGTAAGTTCTAGATTGAAATTATACTATTATTTTATAGGTTTTAGGAGATATATATGTCTGAGCAATCTGTGATTAAATCAAAAATAATGATTGACATGGTTAACAAAAACCCAATTGAAGATGGTGCAGTTATCTTTGAAAATGGCTTAATAACTTTGTCAGGCCATTATGAAAAAATAAAAAATAAAATTAAATTTAATGCGAAAATTTATGATTATAATGATTCAGTATTAATTCCTGGTATGGTTGATTGTCATACTCATCATAATGGTTTTGGAGATGGGAGAAGTGGGGACTCCATTGGAGGAATGGAAGATAATATCTTGTCAATTAAATCTGCTAAAAATGCAAAGACTAGTTTGTTTTCTGGGGTTACAACAATAAGAGAAAATGGTCCTAAAAATTTAACTATGATGAAACTTAGGGATGCAGTAAATCAGGGATTAGCAATTGCTCCAAGAATGGTTTTGCCTGGTAGACCAATAGCTATTATTGGAGGACATATGGGATATTTCGGGGGTGAAGTTACAGGCCCTGTAGAAAGTTTGGCACTTGCAAGACAACTTATTAAAGAAGGAGTAGATTACTTTAAAATTACTGCAACAGGAGGATCAACTGCAACTTCTTTTCCCTTAAGACCAAGTTTTTCTCAAAAAGAATTGGATGCAGTTACGAATGAAGCAAAAAATTATGGGTTATTAACAGCTACTCATTGTTTATCTATGGAAGGTATTGATAATTCTTTGAATGCTGGTGTTGATATGATTATACATTGTAATTTTGATAATGAAAAAGGTGAGTCTAAATTTAATGAGAAATTAGCAGAAAAAATAGCTAAAAAAGGAGCATTTGTAAATCCAACACTTCATGTAGGTCGTGCTAGATTATGGAATTTGGCAATAGGTAAAAACCCTTCTTTGGGTGGAGGGGAGAATAAAAAACGTTTGTCTTCTTCAATAAGAAGTGATAGAAAAGATATTTTAGAAGCCAGATTAGATGCAGCCAAATTATCTCTTGAAAATAAATTAGATCATTGTAGACAAATGATAGATATGGGATTAAAAGTAATAACTGGTTCAGATTCTTCATGGGGTGATTATTCTTTAGGAAATACTTTTCATGAAACGGAATTATTAGTTGAATCTGGATATTCAAATTATGAAGGCCTGAAATCGGTAACCATAAATGCTGCTATGGCTTTGGGATTAGGCGATACTGCAGGGAGTATTGCAAAAGGTAAATCTGCAGATTTTGCAATTTTAAAAAGTAATCCTTTGGATGATATTAAAAATCTATCATCTGTTGAAGAAGTCTTTTTGATGGGACAGCATATCGATAGAGGATCGGATGAATCTAACAAAACTTATTCGCAGATAAAACCTGCACAATTCTAAGGAGGATATAATGACAAATGAAAATAATAATTTATTAGTTATTAAAATTGGACAACTTATTGATGGAATAAGTAAGAGTGTAAAAAAAGATATAAGTATAGTAATTAATGGTAATCAAATTGTAGATGTAAAACCTTCTGGTGAATTGGATATACCAGAAAATTTAAATTATAAACTTCTAGATTATTCAGATAAAACTGCACTGCCAGGTTTAGTAGATTCACATGTACATTTAACTGGAATAGGTGATGGTAGAACTGGAGATGAGTTGGTAACACTTTCTGATGAAATATTATCAATTAATATGGCTAATAATGCTAGAGTTCATTTACAGTCTGGAGTGACAACTGTTAGAGATTGTGGTGCAAAAAATAATACTGCATTCCATTTAAGACAGGCAGTCGAAATGGGTATTGCTGAATCACCAAGATTGGTATTGAGTGGTAGACCATTAGCTATTATAGGAGGGCATTTAGGTTATTTTGGGGAAGAAATTACAGGAGAAGATGAGTGTAGAGCTGCTGTACGATATCTTGTTAAACAGGGGGCAGATTTTATTAAAGTTACAGCTACAGGAGGAAGTACCAGAACTTCTTTTCCTTTAAGACCAAGTTTTTCTCAACAAGAATTAAATGTTATCGCAGAAGAAGCACATAAATTTGGAAAGCATGTTGCGGCACATTGTGCTAGTTCTGAAGCTATGAAAAGAGTCTTAAATGCTGGTATAGATACTATTATTCATGGTGTTTTTAAAGAAGTAGATGGTACTAATAAATATCGTGAGGATATAGCTGAGTTAATTGCAGAGAAAGGTGCATATGTTAATCCAACAATAGGGGCAGCTTCTCTTAAGATTAAAACAATGGAAAGTAAGAAAGAAAATGGTAATTTTACTGAACAAGATCAGGAAGAATTGGATTCGATTAACAGAGAACAGGAACATCGATTAGAATGTTTTAATAAATTAATAAATTTAGGTGTTCCAATGTCAGCCGGATCAGATTCGGCTTGGGGTCAATATAAGATGGGCAATTATTTTGAGGAAATAGAAGCACATGTTAAAGGTGGTCAAAGTCCAATAGACGCTATTATGTCAGCTACTAATATTGCCTCAAAATCTTGTTGGATAGATGATAATTTGGGATCGATTGAAACAGGTAAATTGGCAGATATATTAATTGTAAAAGAAGATCCCACTAAGCAAATAGAAAACTTAAGAACTGTTGTTGATGTTATAAAAGATGGGCAATTGATTGATAGGCAAAGTTTACTGTAGTGAATAGAAATTAATTAATTCCACAAAATGCATCATAATCAATTAATTTCTTAATTGTAGGACTTTCACCACATAAAACACAGTTTTTGTTTTTTCTTAATTTTATTTTTCTGAAGTCCATATTTAATGCATCAACTAAAAGTAATTTACCTTGAAGGCTTTCACCTATGTTTAATATTAATTTAGTTGCTTCTGTTGCTTGTATGCTTCCTACTATACCTGGGAGCATTCCTAATACGCCTGCTTCAGCACAACTTGGGACTTCTCCAGGCTTTGGAGGTTCTGGAAATAAACATCTGTAACATCCTTTTTTAGGAATATAGGTACTCAATTGACCTTCAAATAATAAGATACTTCCATCTACTAAAGGTTTGTTAGTTAAATAAGCTGCATCACAGGCAAGATATCTTGCTGGGAAATTATCTGCACCATTAATGATAATATCAAACTGAGAGAAAATATTTATTGCGTTATTTGAGTTTAAAGTTGCATCAAAAGTTATAAGATTTAAATCTTTATTATATGCAAGTAATGTTTTTTTAGCGGAATCTATTTTTTTTTCTCCAATATTATTTTCTTTATGTAATATTTGTCTTTGTAGATTAGATATATCAACAATATCCATGTCTATAATTCCAATAGTTCCTACGCCTGCAAGTGTTAAATATATACTTATTGGAGAACCTAAACCTCCTGCTCCAATGATTAACACTTTGGAATTGAGTAATTTTCTTTGTCCTATACTACCAATTTGAGGCATAATTATATGGCGACTATATTTTTGAATTTGATTTGGCGTTAGTTTATAATTCAAATTTTGATTATTAGATTTAATATTCATTTATATTATTAACCTATTAGATTATTATCTTGTTTTATGTTCAAAAATAAATATACAGTTATTATATTAATTATGACAATTGTTATTTCATTGTCAATTTTTAATTCTATTAATCGCAAACATCAAGATTCACTTTTAATATTTACTGCAGTTAGTTTGTCTGAACCTATGTTAGAAATTAAAAGTTTATTTGAAAACAAATATGGAATTAAAATTTTGTTAAATTTTAATGGTTCTCAAACTTTGGCATCACAGATATCAAGAGGTGCTAATCCTGACATATTTATTTCAGCGGGTAATACTCCGTATGATTTTTTATTGTCAAAACAAATAAATATATATAAAAAAAAGTTATTAGTATCAAATACTTTGGTTATTGCTACTGAAATTGAGTTAAATAATTGGAATCAGAATGAATTAAAAACAATTATTTCAGATTCAAATTTTAAAAGAATATCTATGGCAGATCCTGAATTAGCCCCTGCGGGAGAATATTCTATGCAAGCTATCAATCAAATAGTAGGTTTTAAAAATATTGAACATAAAATTGTGAAGACTAAAAATGTGAGAGATGCAGTCAATTATTTAAGATTAGGGTTATCAGAAGCTGTTTTTGCTTATACAACAGATTTTAATACATATCCACATAGAATATTTAAAAAGAATATCCCTTCACATCTACATGATCAGATTGAATATCCAATAATTTACTTTAAATCCAATGATAATATAAAAAAATTTGAGAAATATTTGTCTACTGATGAAGCAAAAAAAATTTTTATAAATTATGGATTTAAAATTTACAAGGATTAATTTTGGTTATTGAAGCTCTAATATTAACTATACAAGTATCAATTTATGCAACTTTGTTAAATATTCCATTAGCAATATTATTTGGATTGATAATCACTAGATATAAATCAAAAAGTATAAATTTAACTTTAGATGTCTTAATATCTCTTCCGCTTGTTCTTCCACCAGTATTGTCAGGATATTTTTTATTGATTATTTTTAGCCCTACAGGTTTTATAGGATTTTTTCTTGATAGTGTGTTAGGTGTTGAAATAGTATTTACAAAAATGGCAGCAGTTTTGGCATGTTCGGTAATTTCTTTTCCCTTGATGGCAAGGGCAGTGATTATAGCTTTTGATTCTGTAAATAGAGATTTAGAAAAAATAGCAAGATCACTTGGCGCAGGTTATATTAGAATGTTTTTCACTGTTACGTTAAGAGAAAGTAAATATGGAGTTATAGCAGGTATTTTACTTGGTTTTGCACGATCTTTAGGTGAGTTTGGAGCTACAATTATCTTTGCAGGGAATATCCAAGGAATTTCAAGGACTATTCCTTTAGCAATTTTCCAGTCAATACAAACAGGAAATGATAATGATTTAAGTTTATTAATTTTTTGCTCAGTAGGATTAGGATTTCTATCAGTTTTAATTAATTATTTTTTAATAAATAAGTCGACTGGAAATAACAGAGGATAAATATGGGTTTTATTAATATTGATATTACAAAAAAATATCCTGATTTTTTGTTGAAATGCAGTTTAGATTTTAATAATAAAATTAATGGAATTTTTGGTCCTTCTGGTTCAGGCAAGTCTACTATTTTAAATTGTATTGCAGGGTTTATTTCTCCTGATGCTGGCAACATTAAAATAAACGATAAAATTCTTTATAAAATTTCAGAATCTAATTTTTTACGAAATGATAATATTTCATTAAATGCAGAACATAGAAATATAGGATATGTGACTCAAAAACCTAATTTATTTCCTAGTATGAATGTTGATAAAAATATTCGTTATGGATATAAAGACGATAATTTGATTAGTGTTGAAGAAATTATAGATACTATGAATATTAAAAATTTAATTCACAGATATCCGAATGAACTTTCTGGAGGAGAGGCACAGAAAGTATCTATTGCAAGAGCATTGGCAAGATTCCCATCAGTAATTTTGATGGATGAACCTGTTTCAGAATTAGATTTGAAATCTAAATTAATGGTTCTTGGATATCTGAAAAAAATAAATGAAAGTTTTTCTATTCCTATAATTTATGTTTCTCATGATATATCTGAAATTGTATCTATTTGTGATAAAGTAGCAATTATTGAATATGGTCAAATTAAAGATATAAAGAATTCCCAATCATTAGCATATTTTTCCACTAATGATACAGAGTTTGAAAATATTTATGTAATTAATGAATCTATATCAGGAAATTCAATATTTATTAATAGTATTAAAATTAATACTTTACATAAAGTGAAATCTACAAACGCAGTTATTTTAATTCCGTCAACTTCAGTTATATTATCTAAATATCCTGTTAAGCATATTGATGCAGATAATATGTTTTTAGGCAAGGTACGGAATATAAAATTGTTGGGGTCTAAAGTGAGAGTTTTTTGTCATATAGGATTTGATATTGTGTCTGATATTTCTAAAAATTCATTTAAGAAAATGAATTTAAATATTAATGATGAGATTTATGTTATATTTAAATCAGAAAATGTAAAAATTTCATATATTTAGTTTGGATCCAAAATTGAAATTTAAGCAAAAGTTAATAAATATAATCAAAAAAAATAATTCAGTTTTATCTATAGGGTTAGATCCAGATAAAAATAAAATGCCGATAGATAATATTTTTGAATTTAATAAAAGAATTATAGATTCTACATTTGATTTGGTTTGTGCTTATAAGCCTAATTTTGCTTTTTATGAAAAAGAAGGATTGCAAGGTATGAAAGATTTATATAAAACTATAGATTATATTAAATCTGTAGATTCAGATATTGTAATAATTGCTGATGCAAAACGAGGAGATATAGGTAATACAAGTGAAGCCTATGCGTATTCAATATTTAAAACTATGGATTGTGATGCTGCAACAATAAATGTATATGGTGGAGAAGATTCTGTAGCCCCTTTTGTTGAGTATAAATCCAAAGGTGTCTTTGTATGGTGTAGAGCTTCTAATCCAAGTTCTGATGAATTGCAAAAAGTAATATTAGCAGAGTCAAATATTTATCTATATGAGTACTTAGGCATTTTGATTTCTAAATGGAATAATAGAAATAATAATATAGGAATAGTTGCAGGTGCAACAAATATTGAAGATATAAAAAAACTAAAAAAAATATGTCCTGAAATCCCTTTTTTAATACCAGGCATTGGAAGTCAGGGAGGAGATTTGGAATCTGTGATTAATGTTTTAAATCAGGATAATATTGATATATCTCCTTATATTATTAATTCTTCCCGTTCAATATTGTATGCTTCTGATAAATCACAATTTGAAACTGCCGTAAGAATTGAAGCAGATAAATTTGTTAATTTAGTTAAGCCAATGATTTTTAATTATTGAAAAAAGAATTTAAAATTAATACTAATATAAAATTGAAAAAATCACATGTATGTGGCTCAGAAGTGTGGGAAATAAAGAAGATAGGAGAAGATTCAAAGATAAAAATATATCCTTATTCTAATTTGTCAGATTACGAATTACAGTGTGTAAAATGTAAAAGAAATATTAAGATGAATTATCAGGAAATATTAATAAAAATAAAATAATCTTTATTTTTATTATTTTCATTGACATGCAATATTGTAAAAATTAGAATTGAATTATAATAATTGTAGTAACAGTGAGAATCACTATGTTTGAAATGGTCATTGATAGTATTAGAGTTAGTTTGATGAATTACCAACGTGTTGTGATTCTGAAAGAAAAGCACTCGAAGCGATATCTGCCTATGTGGATTGGTACAAATGAGGCTGAAGCTATAGCTTTAAAACTTGAGGATGTAGCTGTTCCTAGACCTATGACACATGACTTATTGTGCAATTCATTTGAAGCATTAGGAGCTAAAATAGATCATGTGGTTGTTTGGGATGTTAATCATGAAGATACTTTCATGGCTAAAATAGTTGTGGATTTTAATGGTGACTTAATAGAAATAGATTCACGGCCAAGTGATGCTTTAGCTCTTGCAGTTAGAACTGGTTCACCAATATATGCTGAGGATAAAGTTTTGGACAAAGCTGGATTGCAATTAGACCAAAGCAGTGATGATCTAAAAAATGTTGATAGTATATCACCCGATAATAAACAAAAAAAATCTACAGATTCTAAGGAATTTAAATTATCTGCTTTTGATGATTTTATGGACGAATTAGATTTAGAAGATTTTTAAGCTTAATTGATTTGATTCTACTTTGAGTATATGATAGGATTTTTTCTAAAGCTACAGGAGAGTAATTTGGGATCCAAAAAGCTTGTATTAGCTTTTCAATTAGTTGGAATGGGATGGTACGTTGGAGTGTGTATAATTGGAGGAGCTTTATTAGGTAGGTGGATTGCTAGTTTATTTACTTTTTCCAATGCTGATGTGGTTTTTATTTTGTCAGGGATTTTATTAGGTTTATTGTCTGCAGCTGTAGGGATTTTTAAATTGGTAAGTTTACTATTGAATAGTGATTAAATATTCAAGAATGAAAAAATTATTTTCTTACATATCTAAAATATTATTGAATCCGATTTTTTTGGGATGTATTTTAATTATTTCGATTTTAGGGGGGGCACTTGGGGCTGCTTCTTCTGCTTCTTTGGGATTTCTTAGTGCTCCTTTTGCATATATATCTATTCCTTCAGAAACATTATATGTTTTTAAAGGAGATAGTTTTTTAATTAATTTTTTTAATAGGGCTTTAACTAATACTTTTTTGATGTCATTGCTTGGAATTGTAGTTCTTTTAATAATTTCTAAAATAGCTACACAAAATATGAAAATTATTCCATCAGGAATTCAAAATTTTATAGAATTTGTTATTGAGGCAATGTATAACACATGTAAAAAAATTGCGGGAGAAGAAAAAGGGAAAATATTTTTCCCTTTGGTTATGACAATATTTTTGTTTATTGTTGTATCAAATTGGATTGGTGTGTTACCAGGAACGGGTACAATAGGTAGAATTGAAACTGCTGAAGAATATTGCCATCATCAGAAAGAAAAAAATAATTTAGGTCATGATGTTGATTTTAATATATATAAAAGGAATGGCAATCTGTCTTCTACATTATTTGGTTTTGGTGCTGCTCAATATAAGATAAAATCTTCTGATCCATCATTATTTAATCATGTGAATAATGAGATTTGTTCTCAAGATTGGTTGGATCTTGAATTTGAAAAGGCAAAACAAATAAAAGCTGAAGAATTAAGTACAAATAATTTCGATGAAAATTATCAGGCTGGTATATTGGTACCATTTTTTAGAGGTGCTAATTCAGATATTAATACAACATTGGCTTTAGCTCTTTGTGCAATGATAAGTATACATTTTTGGGCTTTTAGATATTTAGGGTTTTTTGGCCATATGGGAAAGTTTATTAATTTTAAAAATGGTCCTATTAATTTTTTTGTAGGTATACTTGAATTAATAGGTGAATTAGCAAAAATTATTAGTTTTACATTCAGGTTGTTTGGTAATATTTTTGCGGGAGAAGTTTTATTATTTGCTATGGCATTTTTATTGCCTTTGATAGGAATTATACCCTTTTTAGGACTTGAATTATTTGTTGGTTTAATTCAGGGATTGATATTTGCAATGTTAACATTAATTTTTGCCTCTATATCAACAGTAGAGCATAATTCTGATGAACATTAATAATGATTTATGATAAATTAAAAATTAAAAAATAAATTCATAATATAAGGAGAAAAGTAATGGAGGGAGATATATTAAATATAGGAGCCGGTTTAGCAATAGGTTTAGGGGCTATTGGCCCTGGAATTGGGATAGGAATGTTAGGTGCGAAAGCAATGGAAGCAATAGGACGAAATCCTGAAGCAGTCGGTACTATTCAAACAAATATGATTTTAGGTATTGCGTTTGCTGAAGCGATTGCTATTTATGCTTTAGTTGTAGCTATTTTAATTAAATTTGTATAAGTTAATCAAATTATAAAGTTAGGAGTTTTTTTATGGATGCAGTAGGCATTAATTGGCCTGGACTGTTAACACAGTTAATTAGCTTTTTAATACTTTTTTTGTTATTAAAAAAGTTTCTTTACAGACCTGTGATTAAAATGTTAGAGGATAGAGCTGAGAAAATTAAAACAAGTTTAGAAGCTGCAGATAAGGTTAAGCAAGAAGCAGAACAGACAACTGCTGCTAATGAATCTTTAATGTTAAAAGCTAGAGAAGAATCACAAGCTTTGATATTTGAATCAAGAGAGCAGGCAAAAAAAATAAAAGAATCTGAATTGGAAAAAAGCAAATTACAAATTGAGATCGAAAGGAAAAGAGCTCTTGATGAAATCAGATCTGAAGAAGATAAAATAATTAACAATATTAGATCTGAATTTTCCGGTTTAGCCATATCAGCAGCAGAAAAAATTATTGAGCGAGAGGTAAATGAAAATAATCATAAAGAGATTATTCAATTATTTCTTAAAAAAGCAAAAAATATTAAAAGTTAATAGTACATATTTATGATTAAAGATATAAAAATAGCGAAAAGATATGCAAGAGCTATGTTTGACATTGCTTCAGAGGATCAAAGTTATGATGATTGGTTGAATAAACTAAAATTGATTTCTGATACTAGAGTTGAAGTAAATTTTGCGAATGCTTTGAATTCTACAAAATTATCTTTTTCTAAAAAAATGAATTTAATTGATGATGTTTTTAGTAACAAGTTAAATAAATTACAATTAAATTTTTTAAAATTATTAACTAAAAATCAATCCTTTTTCATCATTCATGATATTTATAAACAGTTTTTGAGACTAGTAGAAAAACGAAATAATTTAATCAGAGTTACTGTCACTTCTCCTTACAAAATTAGTGATGATCTTAAAAATCAAATTTTAAATTTAGTTAATGATATATCTGGTGCTGATTCAATAATCGAAGAGAAAATTGACAGTGAGCTGATTGGAGGTGTGGTAATAAGATTAGGAGATACTGTTATTGACGGTAGTATAAAAAATAAAGTTAAACAATTAAGAAGAGAACTAGTATAAGAGAGGATAGTTATGGCGAATGAAGATATTGCATCAATAATAAAAGAACAAATTAAAAAATTTGGTGATGATTTAAAAGTTGAACAAACTGGTATTGTTACTGAAGCCGGAGATGGAGTTGTAAGAGCTCAGGGATTATCAAATGTGAAAGCCAATGAAATAGTGCAATTTCAAAATGATGTATATGGATTAGCTTTAAATTTAGAAGAGGATACTGTGGGGATGGTTATTTTAGGAGATTATCTTGGAATTAAGGAAGGAGATGAAGTTAAAAGTACAGGTAGAATAGTTGAGATTCCTGCAGGGAATGATATGATTGGTCGTGTATTAAATCCTTTAGGACAGCCTATAGATGGCAAAGGTAGTATTTCTACATCTGATACTATTGAAGTTGAAAAAATTGCTCCTGGAGTAGTTGAAAGACAATCTGTGAGTGAACCAGTTCAGTTTGGAGTGAAAGTTATAGATGGTTTAGTTCCTATTGGAAGAGGCCAAAGAGAGCTTGTGATTGGAGATAGAGGTACAGGAAAAACAGCTGTTTGCCTTGATGCAATTATAAATCAAAAAGATGGTGACTTAATATGTATTTATGTGTCGATAGGACAAAAAGCTTCTAAAGTTGCAAACATAGTTAATCAATTAGAAACAAATGGAGCAATGGATCATACACTTGTTGTTACTGCGAATGCATCAGAGTCAGCTGCTCTTCAGTATCTCGCTCCTTATTCGGGGTGTGCAATTGGCGAATATTTTATGTCTCAGGGAAAAGATGTATTAATTGTATATGATGATCTTACAAAACATGCTTGGGCTTATCGTCAAATGTCATTGTTACTTAGAAGACCCCCTGGAAGAGAAGCTTATCCTGGTGATGTGTTTTACTTACATTCAAGATTGCTTGAAAGAGCAGCAAAGTTGAATCCAGAATATGGAGGTGCGTCAATGACTGCTTTACCTGTAATTGAAACTCAGGCAGGGGATGTATCTGCTTATATCCCAACAAATGTGATTTCTATTACTGATGGACAGTTATATCTGGAACCAGATCTTTTCAATTCTGGTATAAGACCTGCAGTAAATTTAGGTCTTTCAGTGACGAGGGTTGGAAGTGCTGCTCAGACAAAAGCAATGAAATCTGTTTCGGGAAGTCTTAAAATACAGATGGCACAATTTAGAGAATTAGAGACTTTTGCTCAATTTGGCACGTCTGATTTAGATGATGCTACAAAGCAGCAATTAGATAGAGGGCAGAGAATACTTGAATTACTTAAACAAAACGAAGCTTCTCCAGTTACCATGGAACAACAAGTGTGTATGTTTCATATAGCTAATGAGGGTGTATTAGATGATATTCCGGTGGAAAAAGTGAAAGAGTTTGAAATGGGTTGGTATGATTATGCAGAATCAAATATGAGTGAAGTTTTAAATACAATAAAATCTTCTGGAGAACTTAGTGACGATGCAAAAAAGACTATATCTGAAATTAGTTCAAAATATAAAAAATCAATGGGTTTTTAATTAATGGCAAGTACTAAAGAATTACGAACAAGAATCAAATCAATTTCAAATACAGCAAAAGTTACTGGTGCAATGCAGATGATTGCTGCATCCAAACTTCGAAAAGCTCAGAATTCTGCTGAAAATTATAATATATATTCTAGGAATTATGAAAATATAAAAAACAGTATATTAAATTCAGCCGATTTTCATTTGTTGTCTGAATATAGTGGGTTGTTTAAAACATATGAAAATTATGATGAAAATGTATTATATTTGGTTATTTCTTCTAATAGAGGTTTGTCGGGACCATTATTTGGAAATTTAGTTAAAGCCCTAGTAACAAATACTCAAAAAGTAAATAGAAAAAGTTTTGTTTCATTAGGGAAGAAAATAGATAAATATATTAATTCCAGAAACCTTGATTTATTAAACAATTTTGAAATGAAAGATGAATTTATCTCCGAAGATATTGCACAGATTAGCAATTACATTATTACTGAATTTGTTGAAAATCAATATACATCAGTAAAATTAGTTTATTCTCATTTTAATAGTGTAGCTAATCAAAAAGCAGAAATTATAGATCTTTTACCATTTAAACAAAGTGAAGAAAATCATAATTTTAGTAATCATATTTTTGAACCTAATCAATTAGATTTGATATCTGATTTCGCTCCAAAATATGTATTTATTATGATTTATAGATGTATTTTAGATTCATTGGCTAGTGAACATGCTGCAAGAATGGTAGCAATGCAAAATGCTACTGATAATGCTAATGAATTAGTTGATGATTTGACATTAGATTTGAATAAAGCAAGACAAGAAACAATTACTTCAGAATTATTGGATTTAGTTGGTGGAATGTCTGCCATAAAAAATTAATATTTATTTTAAATTAGGAGTATAAAATGTCAAAAGGAAATATTGTTCAGATTATTGGTACAGTTGTGGATGTAGAATTCCCACCTGATCAATTACCTAATATTTATAATGCTCTAGAGACAGATTTAGCTGGAAAAAAATTAGTATTAGAAGTAGAACAGTTAGTTGGTAATAATTGGGCGAGATGCCTCGCTTTAGGATCTACGGATGGTTTATCTAGAGGACTAGAAGTTTTTGACACTGGAGCACCTGTTCAAGTACCAGTGGGAGATCCTTCTTTGGGGAGATTATTTAATGTTTTAGGCGAGCCTATTGATGATGGAGATCCAATTCCAAAAGATGCTGAAAGATGGCCAATACATCGTCCAGCCCCTTCTTTTGATCAACAAAGAAGTACAACTGAAATTCTGGAAACCGGTATTAAAGTCATAGATTTAATAACTCCATTTCCTAAAGGTGGAAAGGTCGGTGCATACGGAGGTGCAGGAGTGGGGAAAACAGTAATTATAACTGAATTAATAAGGAATATCGCTCAAGAACATTCAGGAATATCTGTTTTTGCAGGAGTTGGCGAAAGATCAAGAGAAGGCAATGATCTATGGAATGAAATGAAAGAATATGGAGTTTTAGATTCTACTGCATTAGTATTTGGTCAAATGAATGAGCCTCCTGGAACAAGGGCTAGAGTTGCATTAACTGGGTTGACTATGGCTGAATATTTTAGAGATGTTCGTAAACAAGATGTTTTACTTTTTGTTGATAATGTATATAGATATATATTGGCTGGGATGGAAGTATCAGCATTATTGGGAAGAATGCCTTCAGCAGTAGGTTATCAACCAACATTAAGTACTGAAATTGGAGATTTGGAAGAAAGGATTACTTCCACTAATGATGGGTCAATTACTTCTTTTCAGGCTGTATATGTTCCGGCTGATGATTATACTGATCCAGGAATTGTAACAACTTTTGGTCATTTAGATGCAAATATAACTTTAGAAAGATCTTTAGCAGAACAAGCTTTATTTCCTGCGGTAGATCCACTAGCGTCAAATTCTAGGATTCTTGAACCTGCAGTTGTTGGAGAAGATCATTATAGAGCTGCACAAGGTGTAAAACAAATATTACAAAGATATAAAGATTTACAAGATGTAATAGCAATATTAGGAATTGAAGAATTATCTGAAGAAGACCAAGTTATTGTAGCTAGAGCCAGAAGAATTCAAAGGTTTTTAACACAGCCATTTTTCGTTGGAGAAGTTTTTACTGGTATACCTGGTAAATATGTTTCAATTGAAGAAAGTGTGAGAGGATTTCTTGAAATTTTGGAAGGAAAACATGACGATTTACCAGAACAGGCTTTTTATATGCAAGGAACTATAGATGAAGTTGTGGAAAATGCAAAAAAATAGGGATCATTATGTCATTTGAAATTGAGATAATTTCTCAGAAGGGGGTAGAGTTTAATGGAGATGTTGATTCAGTGACTTTACCTGGAAAAGATGGATATATAACTATATTAAAAAACCATGCAAGTTTGGTTACTACTCTTAAATCTGGAAAATTAATTACTAGATCTTCTAAAGAAAAAGAAAAGACTATTGAAATAACCGGTGGTTTTTCAGAGATTAAAAATAATAAGTTAATTGTGTTGATTGATTGATAATATTATTTATCTAAATAATAAGACATAGATTGAAGAGATAATACCGGGTCAATGTTTATGCATGCAATGTTTTTTGGTAATACAGGTTTCATTGGGGTGTAGTTTAATATTGCTTTTATACCACTTTCAACTAATCTGTCTATTACTCCTTGAGCGTCTGGAGCAGGAACAGTTACTATTCCAATTTTAATATTTAATTCTTTAATTGTATTTTTCATATCTGATATTGTTTTTATAACTATATCTTTATTATCTAATCTTGAAGGGAGAGAAATATCGAAAGCTGCTTTAATTAAATAACCTTCATTTTTAAATCCCTGATAATTAATTACAGCCTGACCTAAGTTGCCAATACCTATAACACATGTATTCCATTTTTGATTTAGATTGAGTATTTTTCTTAATTCATCTAAAAGATAGTCTATATTGTACCCTCTACCTTGCTTCCCGAATTTACCAAAATGACTAAAATCTTTTCTTATTTGAGCAGGAGTAGTTTGTAATAAATTACCTAAATGCTGTGAAC
The DNA here is from genome assembly GCA_950054395.1 of uncultured Chloroflexota bacterium. Classification (GTDB taxonomy): domain Bacteria; phylum Chloroflexota; class Dehalococcoidia; order Lucifugimonadales. Next base: position 1,480 of record CATLOZ010000020.1, on the reverse strand, counting down.
TTACAGTTGTTTGATTTAATAATTTTAATTCATTAAGAGTTCTTACATATAAAGGCAATCTTATGATTACTATCTCAGGAATATCATGTTCTTGTTCATTCATTTTTATCAAATATAAAAATAGTGTAAAAAGTTGATTTTATTATTTAATAGTGCTGAAGTCAAATCAATATAAATTATGTTATTATTGAAATGATAGTGTATCTTAGATATTTATCATAGCTTAAAGTAGATTAATAAAACATATTAGCATAATATTTCTAATTTAAAGAATAAACTATGAATGAACTAAATGATATAAAAATTCACAGAGGATTGAAAGAAATATATCTTGATAGAACAAAGTCAAGTTTTATTGACGGTAAAAATGGTAAGTTATATTACCGTGGTTTTAATATTAATGAATTAGCAAACAATTCTACTTTTGAAGAAGTTAGCTACCTGCTGATTCATGGTAAATTGCCAAATAAATCACAACTTAATGAAATAACGATATGGATGGCAAATAATAGAGATATTCCAATCGAGGTTATTAATTTGATAGACTCAATCAAACACCTTCATCCAATGGATGTTTTAAGAACAGCTATTTCTACTTTAGCTGCGTTTGACGATTCTTTGGATGACGATTCTATTGATTCAAATGTAAAAAAAGGATTGTCAATTACCACAAAAGCTCCAACTATTGTTACTGCCCATGTTAGATTAAGAGATGGAAAAGATCCTATTTCTCCTGAGAAATCATTGTCACATGCATCAAATTTTTTATATATGCTTTTTGGAGTTATTCCAGATGAATTAGATGCAAAATTAATTGATAAAGATTTGATTTTACATGCAGAACATGGATTAAATGCTTCTTCTTTTACAGCAAGAGTGGTAGCTTCAACTCAATCAGATGTGTATTCTGCTATTACTGCTGGAATTGCTTGCTTGAAAGGGCCAGCACATGGAGGTGCAGCTGAAGGGGTAATGAAACAAGCTCAAGAAATTGGAGATGAAAAGAATACTACAAGTTATGTAAAAAATTTATTATCCTCCGGAGGAAGAATAATGGGTTTTGGGCATCGAGTTTATAAAACTGCTGATCCGCGAGCTTTAATTTTAAAAATAGATGCTAAAAATTTAAGTGAAAGGAAAGGTAATCCCAAATGGTTTGGAATTCTTCAATCTTTGGCAGTTTGTATGGAACCATATGAGAAAAAAGGTATTTGTGAAAATGTTGATTTTTGGACTGGAGCTATTTATAATTTGCTAGACATCCCTGATGATATTTTTGTGTCAATATTTGCTTTAGCTAGAATTCCGGGATGGACCGCACAAATAGCAGAACAGTTTTCCAATAATATTTTGATAAGACCATTATTGGCATATGTTGGTGAACTTGATAAGCCATATATAAAAATTGAACATAGAAAATAATTGTTAAATCATTTTTGTATTAATAATTCATTCTATGCAAAACAAATTACATCACAAA
>CATLOZ010000019.1 GCA_950054395.1 uncultured Chloroflexota bacterium | reverse complement strand
ACAAGCAGCAGGCGCAGCCGGTGACGCAGCAGCAGCAGCAGCAGCAGGCGCACTAGCAGTAGCAGCACAAACAGATGCAAGAAGTATTGCCGTTGCAGCAGGATTTACACAAGCAGCAAATGTTGCGGCAAATACAATTGGTAGCTTGTTAGCTGGAATTGGATGGATCTCGATAGGAATAGCTTATCGTGGAAGCGATGCCAAAGGAGCTTTATCTTTCATTCCATTGGGATGGCTTGCATTAATTGCAGGATTAATTCTAGTTATAGCTAATTTAGTTATAAATCAAGTAGCAAGCATAGAACTTGCAAGTAAAATTTCCTCAATCAGCTTCTTACTGATAGTGATTTGGTCCGTTTCACGTGGCTTAGCTTTAATTAAAGCTAAAGCTAAGAAATAAACTAACTAAATAAATTTAATTAAAAACTTGATTAAATAAGAACTATAAAAAACCCCCTCTCAATTTATCGAGAGGGGGTTTTTTATAGTTCTAAATATTTATATTTATTTTTATAAAATCAAAAGTTCATTAGTGAATGAATCTTTACACCTATTCCTTTTAGTTTTTGTTCGCCATTTAATTCTGGCAAATTAATCATAAATCCTGCCCCTATTATATTTTTATTTTTGAATTTTTTTATTAATTCAATGGCAGCCATTGTTGTGCCACCAGTTGCTAATAAGTCATCTATAATAAGGAGATTTGTGTGCCCATCCAAAGCATCTTGATGAATATGCATTTCTGTAGTTCCATATTCCATAGTATACGAAACACTGTAAGTGTCTGCAGGTAATTTGTCAGGTTTTCTGAGTGGAATAAAAGCAGTTTTTAAATTATAAGCTATTGCTCCTGCCATAATAAATCCCCTTGATTCGACACTTAAAATAGCATCAATTTTTTCATTTTTCCAAGGTTCAGTCATTTGATTAATCAATTCTGAAAAATTATCCGAATTTTTCAGAATCGTAGTAATGTCTCTGAATTGAACACCTTTTATTGGGTAATTTGATATTGTTCTAATATATTTTTTCATTTTATTTATTTAATTTAAATTCTAATTCTTTGAATCTTTCTTTTTTTTCTTCTTGTACTTAGATTTATCAATCAGATTTAGTATTATGCCTAAGGTATAGAATATTCCAAAATACTTTATTAATTTTCCTGTAAGTTTTCTTAATAATTTATACAAAATAAATGCTCCTAATTTAAATTTACTAAGGCGTTAATCTTAAATTTATTATATTTATAGCAATATCATATAACAATAATATATTATTTCTTGAAATGGGTATTTCATCATTTTATATTTTGAAAATATTACAATATATAGAAATATAATTCAATAAAAACAGATTAAGGGTGGACAAAAGTAAAAAAAATTATAATGATATTATTCACTATCAATGAGAATGATTATGTTATTTTAATCTTCTTTATTTTAGGGAGAAAAATATGAATTCATCAGTAAAAGATAATGTAATAAATAATTTACACTGGAGATGTATAGGGCCAGCTAGAGGAGGAAGAGTACTAGCAGTTGCTGGACATCCGACTAATATAGCAGAATTTTATTTTGGTGCCTGTGCTGGTGGAGTATGGAAAACCAATGATGCCGGTATCTCCTGGCATAATATTTCTGACGGATATTTTGGAAGTGCATCTGTTGGAGCAATAACTGTATCTGATTCTGATTCAAATGTTATATATGCTGGTACAGGGGAATCATGTATACGAGGTAATTTATCTTATGGTGATGGGGTGTATAAAACCACAGATGGTGGGAGGACTTGGAAAAATATAGGATTAAAAGATACCAAGCATATATCTAAAATTCGAATAGACCCTAATAATGCTGATTTGGTATATGTTGCCGCTTTAGGGCATGCTTTTGGACCTAATGATGAAAGAGGTGTATTCAGATCTGGTGATGGTGGTGAAAATTGGGAGAAGGTTTTGTTTGTTAGTAATAAAACCGGGGCTGTAGATTTAAGTATGGATACTAATAATCCCAGAATTATGATGGCTTCAATGTATCAGGTGCAAAGAAGTTTTTGGACAATTGAAAGTGGAGGCGAAGAAACAGGAATCTATATAACAAGAGACGGAGGGAATAACTGGGAAAATATTTCTGAGAATACAGGATTACCTAACTCAGATATTAAAGGTAAAATTGGGCTTGCTATTTCTCCTGCAAAAGAAGGAAGGGTTTGGGCAATCATAGAAGCTCAGAATAGTAGTGGGGTATACAAATCTGAAGATTATGGGGCAAGCTGGGAGCTTACTGCAGATGAACCTCATTTATTAGGACGTCCCTGGTATTATCATCATATATATGCTGATCCAAGTAATGCTGATACTGTTTGGATATTAAATTTGTTATGTTTAAAATCTATAGATGGAGGAAAAACATTTGATCATATTACTGTGCCACATAATGATAACCATGGTTTATGGATAGATCCAAATGATAGTAAAAGGATGATTGAAGGAAATGACGGGGGTGCATGCGTAACTCTTAATGGTGGTGAAAGCTGGTCAACAATTTACAATCAAAAAACGTCGCAATTTTATCATGTTCATGTTGACAATCAGTTTCCTTATAGAGTTTATGGAACTCAACAAGATAATGGGGCAATCAGTGTACCTTCAAGATCTGATAAAGGAATTATTCCATTTATGGATACATATTCTCCTGGATCCTCAGAGAGTGGATGGATAGTAACAGATCCTGATGATCCTAATATTGTTTATTCTGGAGCCATAGGTAGCTCTCCTGGTGGTGGTGGTGCTTTATATAAATATGATCATACTAATGAACAGTCTAAATTAATTACTGTATGGCCAGTAATGCATGCTAGAAAATCTGGTGAACCTTCAAAATATAGATTTAATTGGACTTATCCAATTTTTATTTCACCTCATGATTCAAAAAATTTATATGTTGCAGGTAACAAAGTATTTAAATCTACAAATGAAGGGCAATCCTGGGCAGAAATTAGTCCGGATCTTACTAGAAATGACATGACTAAAATGGGAAATATTGATAAAACTGCGGGTGTAGAAAATGATGAATATTGCACTATTTTTTCATTTGCAGAATCAGTACATGAAAAAGGAGTTATATGGGTGGGAAGTGATGATGGGTTAGTACATATTACTTATAATGAAGGTGAAACATGGAATGACATTACACCATCAGATTTACCAGAATGGTCAAGAGTACAAACAATAGATTTGTCTCCTCATGATAAATCTACTGCTTATATGGTTGCTACTAGGTATAAATTAGATGAATATCATCCAATGATTTTTAAAACTACTGATTATGGTAAAACTTGGACTAGAATTGATAAAAGTTTTCCTAATAATGAAATTACCAGATCAATACGTATAGATCCAAAAGATCCTAATATTTTATATATAGGTACTGAAACTGGTCTTTATCTTACTTTGGATGAGGGTAAAGAATGGTTTAGGGCAAATTCAAATTTACCTGTTGTTCCTGTGTATGATATAGCGATTAAGGAAGATAGTATTGTTTTGGCTACTAATGGTAGATCTTTCTGGATACTTGATGATATAACAGCAATTCAACAATTAAATAGTGAGCTTTCGGATGACTTCCTGCTTGATCCTGCCCCATCTTACAGAGTTAAGCCAAATTCGATTCAAAAATTTATAGGACTTCATTCAAAAATGGATATGTTTGAAGCTATAGGTAAAAAATATATGGTTAGTTTAGGTTATCCTGCTATGTTTGAAACTAGAAAAAATGAAAAAGGAGAAAAAGTTACAACTATGCTTGATTCAGGTGAAAATCCTCCTGATGGAGTTCCTATTTATTTTTATATAGATAAAAAAGTTGATGAAGTAAGTATTTTTATCACTGATATCAAGGGTAATTCTGTTCGTGATTATTCAACTCTAAATAATAATTTGAAAATTAATGTTGGAACTAATAGATTTATTTGGGATATGAATCATAATGCTGCTGTCCCCAATGAAACAGGAAGCCCTTCTGGACCTATGGCATTAGCAGGTGATTATAATATTGAATTAAAGATTAAAAGAGGTAAAACTGAAACTTCATTATCTGGTTTAATTAAATTAATTAAAGACCCTAGGACAAAGGCAACAGATTCTGACTTAAAGGAACAGTTTGATTTATTATCTTCAATAAATAATAAATATGCTGAACTTAGTGAACATGTCAAGGTTGTTAAAACTAATAAAGCGGAAATTAGTGAATGGATTTCAAGGGCTGAATCTAATAAAAATTATGATGTGATTAAGAAAGCTGGAGATAAAATAATAGATGCTCTTAATGAAGTAGAAAATCTTATTGGGTCTGCCGGATTGAGTTTTGGGGCATTAATGTCATTGCCAGAAATTCCTTTAGCTTCAAAATTAACCGGATTAATTCCTGTTGTAGATGGTACAGATTCAAAACCAACAGATCAGTCTTTTGGAGTTTTTGGAGAAATAAATGAAAGAGTTGATGAAGTATTGGAAAAATTAAGGTATTTTCAGGAAGTGGACTTAATAGATTTCCAGGAACTTGTAGAGAAGAATAATATTCCCCGATTGAGTATAAATTAGTATTCTAGTTATTAATTATTGGTAATGTAATATATGATGCATTACTTCCGCCGCATAATATATTGTTTTCTGAGCTTTTAGAAGAGTTATTTAATGCTCTGTCAAATCTTGGGAAACAACTTCCTGTAACTGAAATTCTTAATCTGTGTCCTTTCAAAAACATATTACTTGTAGCCCACATATCAATTTTGATTTTTTGTATTTCTCCAGATGTAGCATGAGATCTATAAATTCCATCACAAACAAGTCTGGAATATCCTGATTGATCAACATCGCATAATCTTACTACCCAGTCTGAATTTTCCTGATCAGAGTTAACATAGATTTCGGCAGAGACTGGTCCAGTTACTTCTAATTCATTTTTAAGAGGATCAGTACTGAAAGTTATACATTGCTTATCTACTGAAGAGTGTTCAAATACACCATTTGGAATAGATAAAGTATTTCCCCCTAAAGATGGTACAGGATTGTTTAGATTATTTGTGAATGATAATTGTGAATTTTCTATTTCTTTTTTATCGGATAAAGTTCCACTGTATAGGGATTTTATTTCACCATTTAATTTTTTCTTGAAATAATATTTTGTATAAGTAGTATTTTTTAAAGGCCACTCATCTGCTTGCTTCCATTTATTTTTACCCATTACAAAAAAGTTAATTTTTTTTGTTTTATCTATTCCGTTATTCTTTCCTTTTAACCAAAAATCAAACCATGGTAGTCTGAGTTCATTGAAATTTATAGCAGCATCAGGGCCAAAATCAAATTCTCCGGCAAAGTTATTATCAATATTTGTTGGGCCATGTACCCAAGGTCCTATGATTAATCTTTGATTTTCTTTTGATTTGTTTGATTTACCATTTTTAGTTACACCTTTATAATATTTTAAGGTCCCATTTAGAAATACATCAAACCAACCTCCGAGGTGATAGATTGGTATATCAACATTGTTAAAGTGGTCAGACATATCGAATTCTTTCCAGTAATCTGATGACGGCGGGTTTTTTAACCAGTCGTTATACCAGTCGCTTAACCCGTTAAAAAATTCTGTTGGGAACAGAGGGGTTTTATTATGCCAATCATCTAAATTATTTTCAACATCGATCAACATTTTTTCTGTTTCTTTGTATTTGTCTTGAGTAACAAGATGCTTAAGGTTTGATAATGTTACTCCGTGAGCCCATCCAAAATTAAATCCTAATTCAAAAGCACCTCCGCGGTATACCCATTCATGGGAATAATCTGCAGATGATTCCCTTACAAACATAGCTTTTAGATTCGGAGGATTACTGATGGCATTTCTATATTGTGTTGCACCAGAATAAGATCCTCCAATAGTACCTATTTTCCCAGTTGACCAGTCTTGTTTTGCCAGCCATTCAACAGTGTCATATCCGTCTTTGTTTGGACCATTTCCGTCATCTTTAAAAGGATAAAAATCTCCATCAGAAGCAAATCTTCCTCTGACATCCTGGATGATTACAACATATCCTCTTGCGGCAAAAAATTCTGGAGATCCTACACTATTTTCAGATCCCCCCTCTTTGTTATAAGGGCTTCTTTCTAACAAAACTGGGAATTTACCGTCAATATCGGGACGTGTCATATTGTGCCTGAGTATAGTCCCGTCTCTCATAGTTATTTCTATATTTTTTTGATGTCGGGTTTTATATTTTGCTTGAGTTTTATTGTTTAACATAGCATTATCTTTTTTAAATATAATTTATTTATTATGTTCTATGTTTTGAGTTTTGACAACTAAGTAAGAAAATTTTGATTGAATAGTTATAATAAATTAAAGTTTTATATAATTGCTTGATTTGGAGTGTGTATTTTGAGAAAAAAAATTTCTTCTGGTTCAAAATTTGAAAAAATAGCTGGTTATTCTAGAGCTGTTGTAGATGGTGAATGGATATTTGTATCAGGAACGACTGGTTATGATTATAAAAATCACACCATATCTGATGATATTGTAGAACAAACTGAACAGTGTATAAGTAATATTAAATATGCTCTTTCAGAGGCAAATTCTTCATTAAAAGAAATTATAAGAATTAGAGTTTATATAAAAGATAACAAATATTTCTTAGGTGAAATTGGACAAATTTTAGGAAAATATTTTGGTAACATTAGACCTGCAAATACTACTGTTGTTACAGGTTTTGTTGATGATCAAATTAAAATAGAAATTGAAGTTACAGCAAAAAGATTTTGATTTAATGAATATAATAAATTATGTTTAATGAAAATAATTTTGATAATAAGGTAGCTATTGTTACTGGTGCTGGAAGTGGAATGGGGATGGCTGCCTCAAAACTTTTGGCAATGAATGGTGCAAATGTGATACTTAGTGATATTAACAAAGAATCAATTGTATTACTTGAAAAAGAATTAATTGATTTAGGTTTTAATGTAAAAGCTATTCAAGGTGATGTGAGATATCCAAAAGAAGTGAATAATATTGTTGAACAAACAGTAAGTATTTATAAAAAAATAAATATATTGATTAATAGTGCAGGGATTTTGAAACCACCTACAAAAGTTACAGAAATAGATGAAACAGAATGGGATTTAGTAATGGATGTAAATTTAAAAGGAACTTTTCTTTGCTCTAAAAGTGTTTTGCCTATCATGCAGTTAGAGAAATGGGGAAGAATCATTAATTTTTCTTCTACTGCAGGTAGAAGTTTTAGCATGGTTGGCGGGATACATTATACATCCTCAAAAGCAGCAATTCTTGGATTTACCAGGCATCTTGCAAAAGAAGTTGCTGAGTATGGAATTACAGTAAATGCTGTATGTCCGGGACTAGTTGATACTGAAATGATTCGTTCTTCTATGGATGAAGAAAAGATTAAAAATTATGCTAAAAGTGTTCCAATACAAAGATTAGGGACAAAAGAAGAAGTAGCTGAGTTGGTTAATTTTTTAGTTTCTGATAAAGCAAGTTATATAACAGGTGCTTCATTTGATATTAATGGAGGTTATTTAATGATCTGAGTATTTTATTTAGTTCCATTGAAATGATTTTTCCATATTTTAGATATTTCTAATTCGGCATCTTTTAAAGTTTCTGATTCAGATATTGTGTTAATTTTATTGTCTTCAGATATTATTTTTCCCTGGATAATCGAATATTTTATATCCTTTGCAGTAGCGTTATAAATTACTAGGCTAAGCAAATCGTGATATTTAGTTATACCTCCAAAATGTAAATCATCTGTAGATATTATGTTTAAGTCAGCTTTTTTACCTATATCTATAGAACCTATTGAATTTTTTAATCCGAGGCTTTCTGCGGGAATAATAGTGGATTTTTTTACAGCATCAATAGCATTTGTGGATTCAACATTATTTGTTGACAATCTGTGAAAATATATGCTTGCTCTAATATTTTCAAAAGCATCAAAAGTTAGCCAGTCTGTACCTAATCCTATTTTGACACCTTTCTTTTCATAAGATGGGATATTTGCATAATGGCTTCTTTTAGCTCCGATTATAGGACAGTGTGCTACAGTAAAGTCATTTTTAGAAAGTATATCTTTTTCTTTATCTGTAACGAAATTGCAGTGGGCTCCAATAACACTGATATTATCAAAAAAGTTAAAAGAGTTTAGATATTCAACAGAACCCATATTGTATTCTGTATTCATATATTTATTTTCGGTAGCTGTTTGTCCCATATGCATATGAATGCCTAATTGTAAATTATCTGCCATTTCTTTAGCTTGTTTAATTAATTTATTAGAAAGAGTATCCGGAGCATGGATCCCGACTCTACATGTTATTAATCCATTATTTGTATTGTGCCATTTGGAAATAAAATTTTCTGAATCTTTTAATTTTGTCTGACCTTCGTGGTCATCACGTTCGTATTTAAAAAATTGTATTTTTGATAAATCTGTGTCTTTTAATTTGTTAGATAATACGGCTCTTATTCCAATATCTTTTGCAGCTTGAGCTATTGACCAAGGATAATGCCAAATATCATTAATAGTTGTATATCCACCTTTCACGGCCTCTGCTATACCTAGTTTAGCTGTAAGATAGGTGTTTTTTTCATTTAATTGTTTTTCCATTGGTAATGCCAAACCATAAAAACCATCAACTTTATCTTCAGTAAATCCTTTTAAGATTGGAGTTGGTGATACATGGGTATGACTATTAATAAATCCAGGAAATGTGACGGTGTTGGATCCATCAATTGTTTTCTTTGATATATATATTGATGATAAATTATCATTGATATCAATTATTTCACCATTATTGATTATAATAGATTTACTTACAGGAGTTTTAAATTCTTTAAACTCATTCAATCCTACACATTTTGTATTTTTAATTATTAAATCTACTTCCATTAGACTTTAATACTTTAATTAAAATTGATCTTTATAATTACATGAGAAAATTTGTATTCCCTCATCATTAGTGTAATCACATACATCTTTCAAATCATCCTGAAAACGCTTAATTTTAAAAATTAGATCACCTTGATGCTTTTCAAGTGTCATAATTTTTTCTTCAAGAATAGTTGTATAATTTAGTAATGCTTTGTATTTATCCTCTTCTGATTTTATCTGGTTGTTAAATTTTTCAAAAGTTATATATTGCTCTATTTTAAGTTTAGAATTTGAATCATTATCAGTAAATGAAATTGTAATTAATATTGTTAATGAAATGCTAAATGCTATTAAAAAAATTAATTCATGACAGATTTCTTTTTGTATCATTATGTGACACTAAATGCCGTTTGGCAATTAAAGAATAAAATTTAATTATTAATTTATTTATATATCAATGTTTATAATAAATAATGAACACAAATCATATATATATTAATAGGTTAAGAAAAATATCAAGAACTGGTTGTGCATTTGGTTGTGGAGTTCTTTTATTAATTTTGTGGGGAGTTTTGTTATTCCTGAATGAATTTAAGTGGCATATTTTATTAGCAATTGCTTTGCTTCTTATTGCTAAGATAACTTATGATTCTTTTGGTACTAAAAGTAAATATTTCATATATTTACTTTTAATTTTATCTATATTAATTTATGGTTTTTTCACTATAAGATATTTGTAATTTATTAGGGTTATATTAAACTAATTTTTTAATACAAGTGTACCTAATATATCTAAGCCAATTATAAGCATGCTTATAAAAGTTCCCATCCATGGTATCAACAATAATGTACTTCTTGAGTCATTTAGAGTTATAGCTATACCAATAATTCCAAATATAGTTATTTTTATTATTTTTTTTAAATATTATTGTACTTCATCAAACCATCCGATCCATCCGTTAGAATTTCTTGTTCCACTAATGCATCCACCAGATCTTATTTCCTCTCCCCCGTGCCTGGATTTTGAATCACAATCTAAATAATATTTACCTTCATCTTCCTCTATTAAAGACTGTCTGATTACTATTGGGTTTCCGCAATTAGCACATTTGTTATCTGATGATATATTCTTGCTTAATTTCCATTTACTTGTATCAGGAAAAATCATTTCAAATGAAAATAATTTTGAACCATCAGATAAAGCATGGATATTATATGAAGTTTCTTCATTCCATATGAATTCTTTATTATTTATATATTTATCTAATATATTTGTTAAAATTCCTATCTGATTAAAAATATCATTATTATTAGTGAGATTAAATAAATTGTTATGAATGTTGTAGTCTGATGGTTTGTTCAAAATCATTTGCTGGCATAATTTAATTCTTGATTCTAACAGTGTTAATGTTGCATTCCATTTATCAAGATATTTTATTTTTTTTATATTATCTTGAAGGTATATACCGTTTTGTTCACATATAAGTTTTTGGAGATTTAATGTTGGGTAACCCCATGGCGTATCTTCAGGGATGAGATGTGGAAAAAAATTGTATGGTTTAAACCATTTTGTTTCTAATTTAGAAATAATTTGTTTTATAAAAACAATTTCTTTTTCATTGAATTTCATGATTCTGAGTTTAGTAAGCTAATTTTTTCGTAACATTAATAAAAAAAGATGCAAAAACAAGAAATCCTGTATCCATTGTTCCTGATCCATCCATAGATATTACATTCCTATCAAGTAATCCTATTATAAGAAAAAGCATACCTATTGCTGCAAATATAGTTGATGAGATTGTTAATATTTTATTCATTTTGATAAGCCTGTTTTGTAAATAATTTTAACTTAATAGTTATAATAAATTCATGACATTATATTATAAAGATTTTAATAACAAAACAGCAGTTATTACTGGTGGGGCCAGTGGTCTAGGCAAAGGTACAGCAAAAGTTTTTGCAGAACATGGTGCCAATATTGTATTGGTGGATATTGATTCAACTAAACTAGATTTAGTCGGGAATGAAATTAGACAGATGGGAGTAAAAGTTTCATTTTATACTTGTGATGTCACTAATGAAAAAGATGTTAATAAAATTGTGCATTTAATTGAAAAACAAGCGGGTTTTATAGATATTTTAGTTAATGCGGCAGGTGTGTGGGCCTCTTCTGGTTTTGAAGATTCAGAATATGCTAGCCTTGAGGATTGGGATTTTACTTATTCCATTAATGTTAAAGGTACAGTAATTTTTTCTGAATCAGTTGCAGAAAAAATGAAAGAAAGAAATTATGGCAAAATTATAAATATAGCATCTCATGCAGGTAAATATGCCTCTCCAAGTAATACTGCTTATGGTGCTTCAAAAGCAGCAGTTATTCATTTAACTCAATCATTAGCTTTAAGATGGGCATCCAATAATATAAATGTAAATGTGATTTGCCCAGGGTCTATTTGGACTCCGATGTGGGAGAGGATTGCTGAAAGAATACGTAGACAAAATGTGTCAAAAAATAAAATGTCTACTAGGGAGATTTTTTTAGAACATATAAAAGAAGTATGCCCTTTACAAAGAGAACAGACTCCTGAGGATATTGGTAATGCAGTTGTATTTTTTGCATCAGAGAATGCTAAGAATATTACAGGTCAATCATTGAATGTTAATGGCGGAATAATTATGGATTAAATCCCATCAATGATTTAGATCTAAATTAATCTTTTGGTAATTCCATTAAAACTGTAACACCCATATTCATATATTTTTCCCTTAATTTATAGTCATAACTTCTAAAACTAATTCTTATATCTGTTCCTTCAAGTTGTTCTAATGCATGTTTGACGCAGTCATCAATAGTCTGTAAAGGGTGCTTTGGGTGTGCTTCAATATCATACATTAAATCATTGGGCCCCCATGTTAAACAATCTACGCCTTCTATTGAGAGCTGTTTAACAGAAGTAACAGCTCTTAAGGATTCCATTTGCAGGCATAGAATCCCGGTTTTATTCCACCAGTTTCCATATTCAACTCTGCCTGAGCGTCCTTTAATTCCATAACGTTCAACACCTCCTACACTTCTTATTCCTTTTTGAGGATAATAAAAATAATTCAAAGCTTCTTTAACTGTTTCAATATCCTCCACTTGAGGTACTTCTATTCCTAAAGGACCAAGATCTAATATATTTCCTATCAGATAAGTTTCTCTAGTGTGTTTTATTCTAAATTGCGTTGGTATTCCTAGTTTTTTAGCATGCTGGCAAAAATTGACTAAAGTTTCTTCATTAAATGCATTATGTTGGCTGTCAGTAGATACAAATGCATATTCATCTTTACTTATTATTTCTTCCATTTGATTTAAGGTGGCATTTATAGGTACAGATACTCCGATCAATATTTCCCCAGATTTCATTCTTTGTTTTAGATTATTATTGCTCATTTAAATTACCTCAAGTAATTGTTATATATTAAGATTATAATTAAATTAAATGGATAGACCAACTAACATATTATTTCTTGCAATAGCTCAAACTTTATTATGGGCTGGGTTATATTACATTTTCCCGGCCTTATTTGCCAGATGGGAAATATCTTTAGGTTATTCTAAAACTGCAATTGCCAGCGCTTTTACTTCAGCAATTATAATTTCCTCGATACTAGCTCCATTTGTAGGTAATTTAATTGATAGAGGTTACGGCCGATCCATACTTGTAGGATCATCGATATTAGGTGCCATTGGTTTGATTACATTATCTTTTTCATCTGGGTTTTTGATATTTTTTGTATCCTGGAGTGTTATAGGAATTGCATTATCTGGTTGCTTATATGAACCTTGTTTCGCTTATGTTACAAAAGTAAGAGGGACAAAAGCTAAGGATGCAATAATATTTATTACACTCATAGCGGGTTTTGCAGGAACTGTATCTTTTCCAGTTTCAAATATATTTGCTGATTTAATTAACTGGCAGGCATCTGCAAGAATATTTGCAGGGGTAATATTATTTTTTGTTGTACCTATTTTGTTAATCTCTACAAAGAGTGAGAATAAACACTCTGTAAATTTAAAACCATTATCAAATAAAATTGATAATTATAAATTAAGAAACGATTTAATTAGACCGGAGTTTATTTCATTATTTTTCTCATTTCTTGCATTAGCATTAGCCCACGGAATGGTAATAACTCATATTATTCCGTTATTAATTGAAAGAAATATTCCAAATGCAATTCAATTGTTTATAACTGCGCTAATAGGGCCATCGCAGGTTGTCGGAAGAATAATTATGATTATATTGCAGAAGCAAAAATTTTCTATAAATATTATTTCTACTCTAACTTTTATATTGAAGATTGTAGCTACAATCTTTTTAATATATGCAAATAATAATATTTATTTATTGATCTTGTTTGTTATTTTTCAAGGATCCGGAGCAGGAATGACCAGCATAGCACGGCCAGTTGTTACTGCTAATATTATGGGATATGAAAGATTTGGTTCTGTAAGCGGTGCAATGGCAGTTGGCTATATTGGAGGTAGTGCTTTGTCTCCAATTATAGGGGCGCAAATCTGGGAATGGAATAGTTATGATTCTATGCTAAGAATTATTTCGGTGATATTATTAATGGGATTTGTCAGTTATATTATTGCTTTAAAAATTAATCATAATAATAAAATTAATTAAGAATAATAAGAGTTTATAATTATGCTTTATGGAGATACATTTAGACTATGGGCAATTTCAGATGCTCATGTTGGTACAGATATTCAACATGGAAGAAAAAGCTTATCAGAAGCTATTCTGCATTCTGAAAATGGAGGAGATGATGTAGGGCAGTCATTTGACTGGGATATTTGTGTGAATTTGGGTGATTTTACTGGATCTCAATTTCCTCCAGATGACGAAGAAGGCAAACTTGTTGTTGAACAATATTCTGTATCATCAAAACATCCAAGAGAACATTTTTATGATGTAATAGGCAATCATGACGCTACTCGCCACGGAGATAATCCAGTACAGTGGTGGTTTAGAAAATGGCTTGACCCTACTGGTGAAAACACAAAATTTTCAGGTGTGGATAATTTAAAGCGGCCATTTAAAGTAGAAGGAACATGGGAACATTATTCTTTTGATGTTGGGAATATAACTTTTTTGATGCTTGCTGATCGTAATGATCTTCCAAAACCCATAGGGAGAGGTGAAGGTAAGAGAGGAGGTTATCCAGCAGGGGCAATAAGTGAAGAAACATTTTCTTGGTGGAAAAAAAAGATTAAAGAAAATAAAAATAGAATTGTAATTACCTGTGCTCATCATATGATAAAAGAAACAACTGTAGCTACCGGTTTAAATGAAGGATGCGATGGTGGTTACCATGGTAGATTTGAAGACGGAGCCCCTCAAGGTGCTTCATTTATTTATTTTGTAGGGAATATGCCGGATTCAGGGAGAATAGAATCCTTTCTTGATTTAAATCAACCTGCAATGGATTTATGGCTTGGAGCACATACACATACACATCCAGATGATGTAGTTAATGGGCGCAGTCATATTGAGTCACGTTTTGGAGTGAACTTTGCTAATATATCTGCTTTAACAAAATATCATGGGAATACTTGTATGCCTATGAGTAGACTTTTCACATTTAGAAAAGGATCAAATGTTGTGGAAGTTAAATGTTATTTACATACTTCGGACCATGCATCTCAGGGATGGTATGCACCAGCAAAAAGATGTTTGAAAATGCGTTACCCTTTTTATTTTTAAATTGAAAATTCAAAATCATTTGTAAGGATTGATGCCAGAGCATTTGCTTTTTCTGATGATATACTTTGAAGAGGAGGACGTAGATTATTCCACAAATCATTGTTAGTTTGCATTGCCAAAATTGCTTTTTGTGCCGGAATTGGTGCATAATCCTGAAATAATAATCGGACTTTTTTTACTTTTGCATGTAATTTTTTTGCTCCATTCCAATTACCTGAATGACAGAGTTTAATTACTTCTCCTATATCCTTACTGTTAATATTTGCTGTTGCAGAAATGCATCCAGGGGCACCTAATTTAATTGCTTCTATGACAGGTAATTCGGCTCCAGGATAAACAATTAAATTATTAATATTTAATAAAGCTTCAGTATTTTCCCAAACTCCCGAACTATCTTTTATGCCTGTTATGATATCCGGATATGCTTTTTTTAATTTTAATACAAGATCTATTGATAATCCGACACCTGATACCTGAGGGATATGGTATAAATAAATTTTTAATTTAGGATGATTTATCCCATCTATAAGTTTTTCAAAATGTTCAAATAAACCCTGGTCATTCATATCTTTGATATAAAATGGAGGAAGAGTCATCACGCCGTGGCATCCAAGATTCATAGCATGTTGGCTTAATAAAATTGTGTCTGGTAAATTGCATAATCCAGTTCCCGGTATAAGAATATTAGGATTGATTCCGCTCTTAACTAGCTTTTCGAGGGCAATCATTCTTTCTTGATTTCCGACAGAAAGTGCTTCTCCTGTTGTTCCAAAAGGCGCGAGTCCTGAACATCCATTTGACAATAGGTTTTTGGCTAGTTCATTATATAGATCCTGGTTGAGAGTAAGGTCGTTATTAAAGGGTGTAAGGATAGGTGCTATTAAGCCTTTTATCATAGTTATAATCCTTTATATATATGTTATTTATTAGTATTTACAGTTTATCGGAAAATTTAATTCAGTCAATTATTGAATATTAACCTGATTTAAATTAAGACGTATACAGCTATTATGAAACATATTGTTGGTATTGCAAAAAAAAATAAAATTAAATTAAGCAAATGATAAAATGCAAATTTAATTTGTCCAACAATATCTAATTCGTTTGCCATATTAATTAACTTTGTTTTTTATGATGTTTGATAATTCTCTTATCTGCAATGAGATTTCATCATCGCTTACCTTGATTTCGTCTATACTCATATTTTTTACTGAGCTTATTAGCTCATAATTCAAATTCTTTCTCGCTTGATCAATAGCACTAATCGATTGGTCCTTAGCTTCTTTAATTATTTTATCAGCTTGTTTTTTTGCTTCATTTATTTTTTCATTTGAAGATTTTTCTATTTCTAATCTGAACTCTGACAATCTTTTTTTGTATTCTAATGCTAAATCGATTTGAAAATTCTGTTCATTGTTTAGGTTTGGATTTCCAATTTCATAACGATTAGTACCTTCATGCGTTCCATCTGAAGTTAATTCAGCTAAATTTGGAGCTCTAAACCCTGAGGCTAAGTTTAATCGTGCTGTGATTTGATTTGCAATATTTGTTTTCACTCCAATAGCACCATTAAAACTATTAAATTTTTTGTTTAAACCGTCAACGACACTTATGGTTCTGTTATCAAAGCGTGCACCTAGTTGTATATCTGCTTTTTCAAAATGAATATGTGATGTTGCTAAAATCCCAATATCATTTGTAGTTGCGTCAGGAATTAGTTCTTCTTCACCATAATTAGCGTTATTTTGACTCATACCTTGAACGCCTACAATAGTTTCAAACTTACCAAGTTTTGGAAGATTGTATTTTATATCATAGTTAAACGTTTTTAGCTTCATGTGAAGCGCTGCATCTAAGGTTTCTTCTTCATGCTCTTCATGCTCATCTTCGTCATCTTCATCATCATGATGATGTTCTTCTTCAAATTCTTTTCTGTCGTTATATAATAAGCCTAAATTGATATCTAGACTCGAATTATTAAAAAACACTGTAGATTTTGAGCTTAAAATATGATTAGTAATATCCTGATAAGGTAATAATGGTGCTCTGTAAGTAGATTGTTCTCCAATTTCTTCTGGAATACCTAGTTTTGAGCTATTTAAATTATAACGCAGTTCTGTTTTAAAGTTATTTACTTGGTATCCTAAAGCAGCTTTAAAATCTTGCTCTCTAAAGCGTGTGTTTGTTACTCTATAACTGTTAGTTTTATAATCTGAATGTTCTGCTAAACTTCCTCTAAAAATGTATTTAAATTTGTCACCAGAAGATTTAAAACCTGCATTAGTATTGTAGCCTTGAGTATTTGAATAGTAATTTGCACTAATATCTCCACTGGATGTGTTGTTTTGTACAAATCGTTCTGGATTAAAATACAATACTCCACCAAGCGCATCACTACCATAGAGTAGAGAAGCAGGCCCTTTAATTACTTCAACACTTTCTATACCAGCATCATTAAGTCCAAGACCATGTTCATCGCCAAATTGTTGATTTTCTAATCTAACGCCTTGAGTGTAAACTAAAACTCGATTAGAACTTAAACCTCTAATTACAGGCTTACCAATACTCACACCAGTTGTTACAGTTTCTACACCAGCAATATTCGATAATCCATCAGCAAGTGTAACTGCACCTTTAGATTTTAAATCGGATATTTTTTCTTGCTCAACTTTCATTACATTTTCACTCTGTAATTTGTGAAAAGGAGTTGATACAATAACCTCTTCCATTTCAATTGCTGAAGGGTTTAGTTGTACATTTAAAATGTCTGTATATGGGAATGTGATGTTTTGAGATAAAGTTTCATAACCAATTATGGAAACAACAATTTTATATGTTCCAGTTGGAATGTTTGTAAGACTAAAAGATCCGTTTTCGTCTGTAGTAGTTCCTTTTTCTAATTGCGGAAAATAAACATTCGCAAAAATGATAGCCTCGTTAGTAGTTTTGTCAGTAATAACTCCGTTTAAGTTATTCTGAGAATATAAAGATGGCATTGCTATTAATAGCAATACACTAAAAATAATTTTCATATGATTTAATTTATTTAATAGTTTAAACTGCCGAATTGATTTCGGTCTAAAATGAAGTATTAAATAAATTGAGGTGGACCTCTAAGGGAAAAGTGTAAGTGCTGATACTCACTCAACATTGTGTATTCTGAAGCAATAATTTTATAATTATCTTCAGCAATAACAATTGTTGTAGTGTAATTTGGAACAGAAAAAGGAGTACTTAATTTAAATTTATAAAACTTACAGTCTATATCTAACTTGTGAAGATGTGCTTTATATTCTCCTTTACATATTTCATGTTGATGATGATTAAATGCGTGAGATAATTTCACTAAAGAAGGAACTAATAAAGCAATTGCTAAGATTAGTGTTACTAGTTTAAAAATTATATGTTGCCTTATTTTGTGCATCAATTAATGAATCGTTTTAGACCAAATCTTCTTAGCATCTTCTTTTCAAATTCCCAAAAAAATTGAAACTGACCAAAAAGCCATCCAAAGAATACTAATAAAATTTGATAAAATATAAGCCCAATAATAATATATAAAAACCAATACACAAAAGGGTTTAAGTTTTCTTTAGTAATTCCTAAAAGTGTAATTATTGGTTTTCCTATTAATACAGATGATGAGCCAGTTATTGCAAAAACAATAAAAATGCGAATAATTTCCCATCTATAAGTAACAATCCATTTTTTTTCTAACAGTTTAAATAAAAAAAGGAAGAACTTTAATAATAAGTAGAATAGTACTAAGATTATTAGTGGAGTGAAAACAATGTGAAACTCTGTAATGATTAAAAAAGCTAATTTATAAGCACTATAAAAGAGTCCAATTATACCAATTAAAGGGAATATAAGCTGCCAGTTTTTTTGTATTTGCCAGTTTTTCTTAAATTTTTTCATAGCATATTTTGCAGTGCAAATATACTTTAAATTCTAGGAACGTAACCTGTTAATTTTTGTTTGTATGTAAGTTGAAAGTAGATAAAATAATTATAAAGTTTGTAATTTACCTCGTATCCATAATCTATACTAGGATCATAATCTATTCGCATTTCATACAAATTAGGATTAAAATTATGAGGTTGTAAAACACGCGAATTCCACTCGGTAACATACAGCCTGTTTCTGCCTTCTAAATATTGCTGTGAATAATACCCTTTAGGCTGTGCTGTACTTACTAGCCATGAGTTGAAACCTGGTTCAATTATGATGATTTCGTACTCAATATCATCATTAGCTATTCTAACAGTATCTTGCTCATGTAAATTGGTAATATCATTAGTGTTTTTTATTGCTGTGCCTGATGTGTTACAGCCTACCAATAAACCAGAAGCCACAAGGATGTAAACAAATGTTTTCATAAGAATTTCTTTTCTACTAAAGTTACAAAAATAATGCCTTAACTATTTATTTTTAAGGGTTTTTAACAAAAAAGCCGAGCAATAATGCTCGGCTATAATAAATATATTTTGGTAAATATTATTTTTTTCCAAAAAGACCTCCTAAAAGACCTGCAAGTCCACCTTTCTTTTTATTGCTTCCACCAAGCACCATACCAGCAACATCATCAATTATGCTTCCGTCTCCATCAGCATCAAGTATAGATTCTAAAAAGCTTTGCTCATTCTGAGGAGAATTACCTTTAAGCAAACCACCTAATAAACCTTCTAGACCACCTTGACTATTTACATTTTGTTGTTTAGCTTGATTACCAAGAACACCCATTAAAATTGGAGCAGCTACTTTAAGTATTTGTGCTACAGAGCCTGCATCAATTCCAGATTTCTGACTTAAAGCATTTTCAACATTTTTTTGCTTACCACCTAAAACGTGACCAAGTATTTTACCACCATCATCAAGCACATTTGAGTCTACACCTCCAGAAAATAATCCGCCTAGGTTTTCTAAAATGCTTCCATCATGCTTGCTGTTTAAAGCACCAAGCAACCCTTCAGCACCTTGAGGTGTAGATGCATTTCTTTTCATTGCTTGCATTAATACAGGCAATGCCATAGTTAGCACATCTTGTGTTTTGTTTTCAGGTTGTTTAGTTTGGCCAGCTACACCACTTACAATTGTTTTTCCTAAATCACTGTTTAATAGGTCTAAAATTCCAGACATTTTTTATTATTTAAAGTTAGGTTTTCAAAATACAAAAAAAGCTTACAACTTATTAAGTAGTAAGCTTTTTTGTACTTTAAATGTTAATAACTTTTATGCTTCTTCAGTTTTTAAAAGACTGATAATTTGTGAAGCTAATTCAGTTCCAATTCTATCTTGTGCTTCATTTGTTGCAGCACCAATATGTGGTGTTAATGATATTTTACCATTCATTAAAACTGGTATTGCTGGAGTTGGTTCTTCTTCAAATGTATCAAGACCAGCAAAGGCTACTTTTCCACTCTCAATAGCTTTTATAAGCGCAACTTCATCAATTACTCCTCCACGTGCGGCATTAACAATACCAACACCATTTTTCATAAGGTCAAAATGCTTTTCTGAAATTACGTATTCTTTTTGTGCTGGAACATGTAATGTGATAAAATCTGCATGTTGTAAAATCTCTTTCATAGGCTGAGTTTCTATTTCAACATTTATAAACTGACCATTATAAAACTCAACTTTAATATCTGCCTTACCAACAAATTTGTCGCTAGCAATTACTTTCATGCCTACACCTAAAGCAATTTTTGCGACTTCACGTCCAATTTTTCCAAAACCAATAATACCAAGAGTTTTACCTCTCAATTCCATTCCTTTAGCATAATTTTTTTTAAGAGCATTAAATTGAGTGTCGCCATCTAGAGGCATATTTCTATTTGAATCGTGTAAAAATCTAACACCACCAAATAAATGAGCAAATACTAGCTCAGCAACAGATTGTGAAGATGCAGCTGGAGTGTTAATAACATGAATACCTTTACTGCGAGCATATTCAACATCTATATTATCCATACCAACACCACCACGACCAATAATTTTTATACTTGGACAAGCATCTATTAAATTTTGTCTAACAGTTGTAGCGCTTCTAACTAAAAGTACATCAATATGATTTTGGTTTATGTAATTTTCTAATTGCTCTTGCGCAACTGTAGTCGTAATAACCTGAAAACCTGCCTTTTTTAGTGCTTCAATTCCGCTTTTTGAAATTCCGTCGTTTGCTAATACTTTCATTATAAATTTTTATGCTTTTGTTTCTAATTCGCTCATTACTTCTACAAGAGCTTTTACACTATCTAATGGTAATGCGTTATACATTGATGCTCTATAGCCACCAACACTTCTATGACCATTTAAGCCGCTTATTCCTGCTTCTTTTAACATCGTGTCAAAAGTTTCTTTTAAATCATCATTTACAAGGTTAAAAGTAGCATTCATATTAGAACGGTCTTCTTTTACAGAATATCCTTTAAATAATGGATTTAAATCAATTTCTGAATAGATAACTCTAGCTTTCATTTCATTAACCTTTTCTATTGCAGGAATTCCACCTAAATTTTTTAACCACTCTAAGGTTAACATGGAAACATAAACTGCAAATACAGGAGGAGTATTGAACATACTACTCTTATCGATATGAACTTTGTAATCCATTACAGAAGGAATTTTACGAGATACTTTCCCTAAAATATCTTCTTTTATAACTACAAGTGTTGTGCCTGCAGGACCCATATTTTTCTGAGCTCCAGCATAAATAAGATCAAACTTTGAAAAATCGATCTCACGAGAGAAAATATCACTACTCATATCAGCCACTAGCGGTACATCTGTAGTAGGAATATCTTTGATCTGGGTTCCGAATATGGTATTGTTGGTTGTAAGATGTAGATAATCTAGATCTTTAGGAACATCAAAACCTTTAGGGATGTAATTGTAATTCTTGTCTTTTGAGCTTGCAACCTCAACGACTTCGCCAAAGATCTTAGCTTCTTTGATCGCTTTATCACTCCAGGTTCCTGTATTGATGTAACCTGCTTTGTTCTCGAGTAAGTTGTATGCGGTCATTACAAACTGCATACTTGCACCTCCTTGTAGAAAAAGAGCTTTATATCCTTTTCCTTCAAGACCCAATAGTTCAAGAGCAAGCTCACGCGCTTCTTCCATCACATCAACAAAATCCTTACTTCTATGGGAGATTTCTAAAATAGAAAGATCGAGGTTATTAAAATTTAAAACGGCTTC
>CATLOZ010000018.1 GCA_950054395.1 uncultured Chloroflexota bacterium | reverse complement strand
TGGCGTAAACGTAAAAACGGATGCGTGGCTACGAACCACGAGGTCGGGAGTTCGAATCTCTCCGGGCGCGCCATAAAAACAACCACTTACAGCCATTTGAAAAAATCTATCCTCCCACAAATACCCAATCCTCCCGCTGAATCAGGCATTCAGGGTGATGAAAGCACTACTTGGGCAGTAGTGTGGAGACTCTTTTCTGTGGGAAGCGGTCAGTAGGTGAGTGTTGACTCGAGGTTGTGTAACTCTGGAAATGTCTACTACTGTCGCAATTACCGATTTATGTCCACAATAAAACGTCTTAGTCAAGTACTAGATAGCGGCTGATCGCATCGATTCACTGGAATTACTCAAAAAATATTTTATTTTCATGTACCTATTGCCTGGCTGGGAATGCTTGCTGTGATTGGAGTTGGGATTTCAAGCCTTGTATTTTTAATTACAAAAAATTATTACTGGGACGATCTTGCATTTTCATTTGCCCAGACAGGAATAATATTTGCTTCTCTGATAATTGTAACAGGAGCTTTGTGGGCCAAACCAGTATGGGGCGTTTGGTGGACCTGGGATCCAAAACTAACCACAACTGTAATACTGTGGTTCATCTTTTCAGCATACCTTTTAATTAGAAATTTAATTGAAGATAAAAAAAGAGCAGCTTTGATCGGAGCAATTATAGCTCTTCTTGGAAGTATTGATGCTCCTTTAATTTACTTTGCATCTATTTTATGGAGAACAGCTCATCCTGAATTAAATATTGGCCCTTTGGCAGATGAAGAAAATAGCGGACTTCCCTCATCAATGCTATTAACATTTTTTATATCATTACTGGCCCATACATTTCTATTCATCATTCTTGTAAGAATGAGACTGGGAGTAAAAAAACTCGAGAGGTTAACTTATGAATAATACTTACAAATTATTATTTTCATTCATCATCGGATGCTTATCAGGAATAGCCTTCATTAGTTTTCTTGATATAGGTATATTATCTGAAAATAAAGATAATTCAGGGCTTGGATTTGTATTTATTGTTTCATTAATAATCTTCATGGTTATAACTATTTTTATGGCAACATTAAATATAAAATTAAAAAACATGGAAACACAAATAAAATCAGATGCTAAAAAAAATAACAAATAATTTTAACTTTAAACTTGCAATCTCACTTTTCGTACTTCTGATTGCAATAATTTATCTTGGTACACTTGCACTTGAAAGTTCAAAAACATATTACCTGACAATTAATGAAATACAAAATGCACCCGATAACACTAAATCAGTCAGAGTGGCAGGTAAATTAGTTCAGGATTCATATACCAGATCTGAAGCATCAACTGTTTCAAAATTTGAAATTACAGATGAAGGCAGGATTTTAAAAGCTTCTTACGAAGGTGTTGTGCCGGACATGTTTTTCAGCTCGAAATCAGACACAATCATACTTGAGGGTAAATTAAATCCCAAAGGAGAATTTGAAGCTGAGAACATCATAGTAAAATGCCCTTCTAAATATGAGGAATAAATCTTATTTCTCTAATTTGAAATAAACCCCGATCAGTATAGCCCCTGTAATAAGAAATATCAGATCAAATGCGACAAGTGCATAAATAGAATTCAAAACATAATTAATATTCCCTGATTGAGTCAATTGATTCGTTACCTCCACAGCCCCAAGTAAATATGGAAGTGTAAAAGGTATAACCAAAATGCTTAATATATTCTGATTTAAATTATTTCTTATAGATAAAATTCCTAAAATAACAGTAATTGAACTGATTCCTATATTTGTGAGTATAGCTACGAGTATTATTATTGGATTTTGGAAACTCAGCTGAAATAAAACATAAAACAGTGAAAAAATTGTTAACTGTACAACAGACAATATAATAAATACAGATAAACTTTTTGACAAAAAATAAATTTCAGATTTTATTCCGTACATTAAAATTAATTCGAGAGAATTATCTTTTGTATCAAGCTCTATCATTCCTGATGAAACAATTAGAGAACTAAATAAAAAAACAACCCATATTATTATAGAAATGATTTCACTTTTCTGGGCAACTCCAAAAGGAAAGGAAATATTAAATAAAACAACTATTAATGCTGCAAAAACAATTGTAATTAATATCGTAGAAAGTGATCTTAATTCAAGTTTCAGATCTTTTTTAGTCAAGGAATAAAAAATTTTTATATCCCTCATAATATTATCCGAACTATGATTCATTAAAATCTTCCATATTTAATAAATCATCCGAGATAGATCCAACAATATCTTTTCTGTTAGAAGAAATAATAAAAGATTTATTTTCTTTTTTTAATGTTTTTAAGATAGTTATAAAACTATCTGTAGATTCACTATCAAGATTGGAAAATGGTTCATCAAGGACAAGTAAATCAGGGGCAGAAGTTAATGATCTGAGCATACTTGCTTTCTTTCTTTGCCCATATGACAATTCAGATATCTTTTTTTTTACAATATTTTTTAAACCAAGTGCTAGTTCAATATCATCCTGTGATTCCGAAGATATTCTGAATCCTGATATATCAGAAAAAAAATCTATATTTTCTGATATAGAAAAATTTTGATAAAGCATATTTTCATGTCCAAGAAAATCAAGTTTGATATTTTCATTTAACTTTATGCTGCCTGTATCGGAATTAATTAGCCCGGCAATAATTTTTAATAATGTTGTTTTACCTGATCCATTATTCCCCACAACGCCAAGGACTGTGGATTTTTCAATACTTAGATCAATGCCAGAAAATATTCTGTTTCCATTAAATGACTTTGAGAGATTATTAGCTTTTATCAAAATAAATAAATAGTATATAAATAATTAATTTATAGTATATCTTTTTATCTTAAAATATAGAAAATAAAAATTATTTATACTACACTCACTGATATTGAATATACAAACAAAATTTAAATTTGGTGATTAAATGAAATATACAAGATTCAAATCAGGAAACAATATAAACTGGGGAGAAATAATTGATGATGAAATTGTTGCATTATCTGACAATTATATAAATCCAGATTCTTCTAGAACAAATACAAGTCACTCTCTATCCGATGTGGAATTAATTAGCCCTGTTACACCTGGGAAAGTTGTAGCAATCGGACTTAATTATAAAAGTCACCTGGGTGACAAACCTGCCCCTGCAGTTCCTGAACCCTTTTACAAATTACCTGACACCATAATTGGCCCAGGTGAGAATATTGTTATACCAAAAGAAGCAATTGCAGAAAAAGTAAAAATGCAGCCAGAGGCAGAATTGTGCCTGGTTATTGGAAAAGGTGGAAAAAGAATATCTCAAAGTGCTGCTCTATCCCACGTATTTGGATATACATGTGGAAATGACGTAAGTGCAAGAGACTGGCAACAAAACGATTTACAATGGTGGAGAGCAAAATCATGTGATACTTTCACAGTTTTAGGTCCATGGGTAGAAACAGATTTTGACCCTGGAGGAGCACAAATCAAATGCAGAATTAATGGTGAAGTAGTACAAAATCAAAACACTTCAGATTTATTACATGGCGTACCAAGAATTATTGAATTTGTTTCCAGTATGATAACATTAAATCCGGGAGATGTGATTATGACAGGTACACCTGGTAAGCCAAAAGATATGTTTTCAGGTGACACAGTAGAAGTAGAAATTGAAGGAATAGGTATTTTAAGCAATCCTGTTATAAATGAATAATTAAATAAATATTAAAAAATATCTTTAATTGAATCATAGAAAAAATTACTCCCTGTTCCTAAAAGCCAGTAATGTATTATAAATATTCCTGCAATAATCATCATAATGGACCCTATATACTCAACTGACCTGCTAATTTTTGACACAAAAGAATTTATAGAATGCTTAAACACAACAACACCTACAGAAGTTGATATCATTACAATGCCCATTCCCAATGCGTAGATCAAACTATTAAAAATAATATTTATAATATCCAGGCCTGTACCTAAAACAAGCCCTATTGAAGCAAGGTAAATCGGAAGAGCACAGCTTAAAGATGCAATCCCGTATCCAATGCCAAATATAAACATACCTAGATTCTGGTTTTTAATACCACTTCCTATAGAACTTGCTCTTGAAAGAAATATAATATTAATTTTTGTTCTGAAACCTAAAAGGAAAATACCAATAATAATTAATAAAATACCAATAATTAATCCCAGCAATGGAATCCACGCTCTAATTAAGCTTCCAAAAAGTCCTAATAATAATCCCATTGAACCAAAAAGGACAACAAAGCCCAGTGATGTAAAAATTCCTAAACTAAGGGCTTTAATAATTAAAGCAAAAATTATAGATTTCTGAGAATCAATTTGATTAATTAATTTTAACTGGTAACCTATATATGCAGGAAACATAAGAACCCCACAGGGATTAAATGCTGCAATTAATCCAGAAGAAAAAGTGAATATCAAAACTTCCATTTAATTTCTCAGTCTATCCTCTCTCCTCTCCACCATTTTTCTTCTTTGGGTTTCGTTTTCCTGGATGAAAAAAAGAGAAATATAATTAATAAAATCATCGTACTAAAAAAATAAAGTTTAAGACTAAATCCAATAATTGGAAGCAACAAAACAGCAATCACAAGTAATCCTAAAATAAATCTTAAAATATAACCTTTAAATGAAGATGCCTTACCTAATTTAGAATCAGAAGAATGTTTTTCCTCTGATTCGTTTAATATATTATCAATTTCATTTGAAATTTTTGGGTTCATAATATTATTATAAATTAATTGAAGTAAAGTTAAACTATATTAACAAATTAAAGGATCAAAATTATGGAGAAAGAAGTTTCACAGGAAACATTAAACAGATACAAAAGAATTACTCCGGCTACGATATGGACGGCATTAGGCAAAAAAGGATATGAAAATTGTGTGATGGATAATGTAAAACCACTTACGAAAGGAAAAATCATATTGGGAAGAGCGCGTACATTGAGGTATCTGCCTGAAAGACCAGATTTAAAGGAAGAAGTCAGAGAAGGTTATAGTGCTGATGGGACTGAAGTACCAAACCCTAATGCTCCTGAATATAGGGCAATGGGATCCTGTGGACCTGGCGATGTGCTTGTTTGCGATGCTATGGGTAAGAGTAATGCTGCAAACCTTGGAGACGTAAAATTAATTCAATTAAAGATGAATAAAGCCGAAGGTATTGTCACTGATGGTGGAATGAGAGATTTTGACCAGGTTGAGCCTTTTGGTTTCGCAATTTATTCAACAGGAAGAACTCCAAAAGCTGCCAGGCACGTAATGACAGAATATGAAGATAACGTAGATATCCAATGTGATGGTGTTTTAGTTAGACCCGGGGATGTTATTTATGGTAATGATGATGGTGTTGTTGTTGTTCCAAAACATATGGCAGAAGAAATTGTAGAATTCTGCGAATTATATGAATCTGCAGAAGAGTATATAAAAAACAGAGCTGAATCTGAAAATGTATCTCCAGGAACATATTACCCACCTACAAAACAGTGGTTAGAAGAATATAAAAAAAATATATATAAGCCCTATAATTCCTAATTACTTTAAGGAGATCAGAAATGCCTAAAATGACGGGAGCTAAATTTATAGCAGAAACCTTGCACGCATATGGCGTAACACACTTTTTCTTTATGCCAGTTGTAATCCCTGATGCAATGCCAGATATGCAGCGGCTGGGCATTAAAAGAATTATGGCACATGCAGAAAAACCTGCAGCTTATATGGCAGATGGCTATGCAAGAGTTAGTAAAAAAGTTGGAATATGCGGGGCTCAAGCTGTTGGAGGGATGAATTTAGCTGCTGGTATTCAGGATGCTTATCTCGCCTGTTCTCCTGTAATTGCCTTAACGGGCAGACTACCTCAAATAGAACAAAACAGACATGCATATCAGGAAGTTGACCATATAGATCCATTTAATGCAGTAACAAAATATAACACAGTTGTAACAACAGTTGATGAACTTCCCACAACTTTAAGACAAGCATTCAGGGAATCTACAACAGGAACTCCTGGTCCTTCTCATATAGATCTTACCGGAGTTACAGGCGAAATTATTACACACGAAGCAGATTTAGAAGTAATTGCTGAAGCTCAATATATGCAAATACCACCTTACAGGCCTGAACCTGATTCAAATTCAATTAAAAATACTATCGATCTACTTATAAAAGCCAAAAAACCTGTAATTATTGCAGGAGGAGGAGCTAATATTTCCGGAGCAAGAAAAAAATTAATAAACATTTCTGAAAAATTAAATATTCCTGTGGCAACTTCTCTTAATGCAAAAGAAGTATTTCCATACGATCACCCTCTTGCAGTGGGGATTCCGGGATCTTATTCAAGATCCTGTGCAAATAAAATTGTGGCAGAATCTGATTTAATTTTTTTTATAGGTAGTCATACTGGAAGTCAAATCACAAATAACTGGCGCTTACCCAGAAAAGGAA
This sequence comes from uncultured Chloroflexota bacterium, assembly GCA_950054395.1. Classification (GTDB taxonomy): domain Bacteria; phylum Chloroflexota; class Dehalococcoidia; order Lucifugimonadales. Next base: position 16,047 of record CATLOZ010000018.1, on the reverse strand, counting down.
CAACAATAATACAACTGGACATTAATCCTGCTGAATTAGGCAGATCTTTCCCAATTCAAATTGGACTTATGGGTGATGTGAAAGCAACCCTAACTAAAATCCTTAACAATATATCGCAAAAAAAAGAAATTCATACAGACTGGATTAAAAGAATACAGAATCTGGTGAATGAATGGAAAAATGAAGTTTCGCCTTTATTAAAATCAGACACAATTCCTATGAGACCAGAAAGACTAAGCAATGAACTCACAAAATCCTTACCCAATGATGCAATTTTAGTTTCTGATACTGGTCATTCAGGAATCTGGACAGGAACAATGATGGACCTTAAACATGAAGAACAATCATATATAAGGTGTGCCGGGTCATTAGGGTGGGCTTTGCCTGCTGCTATCGGAGCAAAATGTGCTGCACCTGAAAGGCCTGTGATTTGTTTCACTGGAGATGGGGGGGCCTGGTATCATCTCACAGAATTAGAAACAGCAGTAAGAAACAATATTAATACAATTTGGGTAATCAATAATAATTCATCATTAAATCAGGAACGTCATTTAAATGAAGAAATTTTTGGAGGTACAAAACCTGGGTCTGATCAAATGTGGAAATTCAATCAGGGACAGTTTTCAGAAATAGCAAAATTAATGGGATGTATTGGAATAGAAGTAAACAAACCTCATGAAATTAATATTGCTTTAGAAGAAGCTATAGAATCTGAAAAACCTTGTGTAATTGATGTAAAAACTGATATTGAAGGAATAGCACCAATTGCGTGGAATTAATCAATAATCAAAATTTCTTAAACATCTTGGTATGATAAATTCCATCCATTAAATATTTATCTCCTTCTATTTTGTAACCATGGCTGACATAAAAATGCAATTTATCAGATTGTGCTTCTAAAATTATTTTTGGAACTTTTTTATTCCTGGCAATTTCTTCTATTTTGATAAGCATCTTTGATCCTATTCCTTGATTTCTGTATGTTTCTACTACAGCCATACGGCCAAGTTTATAATCACCAGAATATTTATCACGATAAAATCTACCTGTACCTATTATTTCTTTTGAATTCACAACAATTAAATGAACTGCATTTTTATCATGAATATCAAATTCCCAACGCCAAGGGATTTGTTGTTCTATAACAAAAATTTTTATTCTAATATTTCTAACTTGAATCAACTCAATTCGTGTCTTAGCCTGAATTATTTTAATCATATAAAATTCTAAAATTTCAAAACTAAAAAAATATTATACATAAAAATGTCTTAAGAAATCGTAAAAATACATAAAATATCTAAATTTTATGTATTTTAATAATATGAGAGGTCTAAATTTGTTGACTCCCTCTACTCATAGAAATATAATAACTTTTCGTGTTTTTACACAAGTTTACTAGTCCTTTATCAGAAATGGTGTTATTTTATGCCTACAATTAATCAATTAATAAGAAATGGAAGAAAGACAAAAAGAGGGAAAGATAAATCTCCAGCTTTGAGATTTTCTTTTAATTCTTTAAAAAATTCTGGCTATAGAAATACTGGTTCTCCTCAAAAAAGAGGTGTTTGTACACAAGTTAGAACACAAACACCTAAAAAACCTAACTCTGCTCTTCGAAAAGTTGCAAGAGTACGATTAACTAATAGCATGGAAGTAACAGCATACATACCTGGGGAAGGACATAATTTACAGGAACATTCTGTAGTGCTAATAAGAGGCGGACGGGTAAAAGATCTACCAGGAGTCAGATACCATATTATAAGAGGAGCTCTTGACACGGAAGGTGTGGCAGATAGAAATCGAGGTAGAAGCAAGTATGGTACAAAAAAATCCCGAACTTCTAACTCAACATCACAATCAACAGAATAATTCATAGGTAATAAAATGTCGCGTCGCCGCAGAGCTAAAGTAAGAGATATAATAATTGAAGCAAAATATAACAATCTATCTTTAACTAAATTCATAAACAAAGTTATGAAAAGTGGGAAAAAATCCTTAGCTCGCAAAATTGTTTATTCAGCATTGGATGAAATTGAATCAAAAGCAAAAAAACCAGGAATTGAAATATTTAATCAGGCAATCTCTAATGTTGCTCCTGCAGTAATACTAAAAAGCAGAAGAGTTGGGGGGGCTAATTATCAGGTACCTACTGAATTACCTTCAGAAAAAAGTCAGACACTTGGCATGAGATGGATAATTGAAAGTGCAAGATCCAGAACAGGCTCTGCTTATTATTTAAGACTTGCAAGAGAACTATTAGATGCTTCAAATTCTCAGGGACCTGCAGTAAAAAGAAAAGATGATATACATAAAATGGCCGAAGCCAATAAAGCCTTTGCTCATTTCAGATGGTAATTACGGAGAATAAACTTATGACTAATAAACTTAGAAACACTAGAAATATGGGATTTATAGCGCATATAGATGCCGGGAAAACTTCTGTTTCTGAATGCGTATTGTTTTATACAGGAAGAACTCATAAAGCAGGAAATATAGACGATGGAAATACTGTTTTAGATTGGATGGCGCAAGAAAAGGAAAGAGGGGTAACCATTGTTTCTGCTGCCACATCATGTAAATGGAATGGCTTTGATATTAATATTATTGATACACCCGGGCACGTAGATTTTACAGCTGAGGTAGAAAGAAGCTTAAGAGTATTGGATGGTGCAATAGTCGTACTTGATTCTGTTGCAGGAGTACAACCTCAATCAGAAACTGTATGGAGACAAGCAAACAAATATAATGTCCCTCGTATGGTATTTATAAATAAAATGGATAAAATAGGTGCAGATTTTGACAAGGCAACTCAAACATTAATAGATAGATTGTCAGCAAATCCAGTCCCTATACAAATCCCTATTGGAACTGAAGATAAATTTGAAGGTATTATAGACTTGGTAGAACAAAAAGCAATTTACTATAAAATTGGGGATGAGATTGGTCATATTGATAAAACCACAGACATACCTGAAGATTTGAATGCAAAAGCAGAAGAATATCGTTCAAATCTAATTGAAAAAGTTGCAGAAAACGATGAGGAGTTTCTAGATATAATTTTCTCTGGTGATGAATTTGAAAATGAAAAATTAAAAAATGCTATAAGAAGAGCAACAATATCTAATTCAATTATTCCTGTAATGTGTGGTACTGCACTAAAAAGAAAGGCTATTCAACCTATGCTAGATGCCATTGGAGAATATTTACCTTCTCCACTTGATGTTCCATCCGTATCAGGAAAAGAATATAGAGGTGAATCAAATCAAATAAGAAAAGCAGATGATAATGAACCATTCTCTGCCTTAGCATTTAAAACAGTTTCAGATCCTTATATAGGGAGATTGATTTACTTCAGGGTATATTCAGGATCTATAAATGCAGGTGCAGGAGTACTAAATACTATTACAGGTAAAAAAGAAAGAATGGGAAGAATAGTAAAAATGCATGCAGCTGACAGAGAAGAAATAAAAAGCGTCAGTACAGGAGATATTGCAGCAGCAGTTGGATTAAAAGACACTTCAACTGGTCATACAATATGTGACGAGAATCAACCCATTATTCTAGAAAAAATCACTTTCCCTGAACCTGTAGTATCCGTTTCTGTAGAACCAAAACTACAATCCGAAAAAGATAAATTACAGGAAGCTTTACTTAAAATGGCTGAAGAAGATCCTACATTTATAGTTTCTTACAATGACGAAACTGCTCAAACTCTTATTTCAGGTATGGGAGAATTTCATCTTGAAATAGTAGTTGATAGAATGAAACGTGAACTAAATGTAGAATGTAATACTGGAAAACCACAAGTGGCGTATAGAGAAACTATTACCTCTAACTCTCATGCAGAAGGAAAATTTATTAGACAAAGTGGTGGTAGAGGACAATATGGCCATTGCGTTCTTGAGGTAGAACCAAGAAAAAGCGGTGAAGGATTTGAATTCGTAGACTCTATAAAAGGAGGATCTATTCCAAGGGAATATATTCCCGCTGTTAGAAAAGGAATTATAGAAGGTTTAACTAGTGGTAATTTATTAGGATATCCTGTGGTTGATATAAAAGTTAATCTAATTGACGGTAGTTTTCATGATGTTGATTCCTCTGAAATTGCATTTACAATTGCAGGTTCTATGGCTGTAAAAGATGCCATTAAAAAAGGCAATCCTGTTGCATTAGAGCCTATTATGAAAATAGAAGTAACAACCCCTGGTGATTTCCTTGGAGAAGTAATCGGAGATTTAAACAGAAGACGTGGACAGGTAAGTGAAACAACTTCTATAACTGATACACAAATTATCAAAGCATCTGTACCTCTTGGAGAAAGCTTCGGATATGCTAATACTCTAAGATCTCTTACGCAAGGAAGAGCTAGTTTTTCAATGGAATTTGAAAGATACGACGAATTACCAAAATCTATATTAAAAGACAAAATGGAAAATCAAGGCACAAAGAATGACTAATAAAAAAGAAACATCGAAAATCAGAATAAAATTAAAATCCTTCGATCACAGAATGATCGACTTCTCGGTTCAACAAATTATTGAAGCAGCAGAAAGAACTGGTGCCTCAGTTTCAGCTGTACCTTTACCTACAAAAATTAAACGATTTTGTGTAATAAGATCCCCTCATATTGATAAAGATAGCAGAGAACACTTTGAATTCAGAACTCATAAAAGATTGTTAGATATATTAGACCCAAATGCTAGGACTATCGATGATCTAACTAACCTTATTGTACCTGCGGGTGTAGATATTTCAATGAAATTATAAATAAAAAATAAAAAATGTCGATAAATAATATATTAGCAAAAAAAATTGGATCAACAACTATCTTTAAAGATGGGGAATCTAAACACGCAACAATATTAAAATCTGGTCCATGCACGATAACCCAAATTAAAACCCAAAAAAATGATGGGTATAATGCAGTGCAATTAGGGTTTGAACCTGCAAAAAAATTAAACAAACCTTTAACAGGACACCTTATAAAAACTAAAAATAAATTCAAAACACTAAAAGAATTTAAAATATCTGAAGACATTTCAAATAAAATAGGGGATTCAATTGATGTAAGTATTTTCTCAAAAGGTCAATATTTAAATATAACTTCAAAATCCAAAGGCAGAGGGTTTACAGGGGTTGTAAAAAGATGGGGCTTTAAAGGCGGTCCTAAAACCCATGGACAATCAGACAGACATCGTGCACCAGGCTCCATAGGAGCCGGCACTACTCCTGGAAAAGTTATTAAAGGAAAAAAAATGGCCGGAAGATATGGAGGAGAACAATTTACAATAAAAAATCTTGAAATATTAGATATAGATTTAGACAATAATTTATTATACATATCAGGTTCTGTGCCTGGAGCTAGAAATACTTTAGTATCAATCTCAGCAAGTAATAAAGCATTTACTCCTTATGAAGAACCTAAAGTTGAAGATGAAAATAAAGGCAGTAAGTAACGATGAAAGTAAAACTAATAGACCATAAAGGGACAATTGTTGGTGATCATAACATCGATAATAGTATTTCATCATATCCTTTAAATCTCCAACTTATTCATCAAAATGTAGTTGCATTTCTTGCTAATCAAAGACAAGGTACGCATAAAACCAAAACAAGAGCTGAAGTTAGAGGTGGTGGAAGAAAACCATTTCCACAAAAAGGAACAGGTAGAGCCAGATCTGGTTCTATAAGAAATCCAATTAATAGGGGGGGCGGAATAACATTTGGCCCATCACCAAGATCTTATAGAAAAGGTTTAAACAAAAAAATGAAACTCAATGCATTATTATCTACCTTTGCATATAAAATAAATGAAAAAAAATTATTTGTACTTAAAGATTTTACTAATTCCAAAAAATTTAATAAAACTAAAGATACTATAAATTTATTAAATAGTTTAAAACTAAACAAACACAGTTTGTTAATATTAGATGGCGCAGATAAAAAAAGTATACAAACAACTAGTAATATTCCAAATATTAGTTCTTTATCCAGTGATTTAATAAATGCACCTGCAATTGCCAGATCTGAATATATTATCATTACTGAAAAGGGGCTTAATAATTTAATTGAAAAAAGATTAAATAAAAAGTTAAATATTAAAATCAGTAAAACAAAACAAACAAAATCTGAAAAAGGAATTGATGCCTAACTATACTTGCATAAAAAAACCTATAATAAGTGAAAAATCATCTTTATTGCAAGATCAAGGAGTATACACATTTGAAGTGGATATCAAATCAAACAAATCACAAATAAAATCTAATGTTGAAAGTGCTTATGGAGTAAATGTTGTAAATATCAGAACTTTAATAACCAAGACTGCACAAAAAAGAAATGCTAGAACAGGCTCATGGATGGCAGGGAAAAAAATTAAAAAAGCGTTGGTAAAAATACAAAACGGTCAAACCATTAATATATTTGAGGGTGTGTAAAATTGAGTCTAATTAGTAAAAAACCAACTACACCAGGTCAAAGAGGGGCAATATTTTCTAATTTTGATGAAATAACATCAAAAGAAAATAAGAAATCTCTTATGGCACCACTGAAAAAACATGCTGGAAGAAACAACAAAGGTAAAATCACAGTTAGACACAGAGGTGGCGGTCATAAACGTAAATTTAGAATCATTGATTTCAAAAGAATAAAAACAGGAATTGAAGGTATCGTAGAATCTATTCAATATGACCCGAACAGATCATCTAATTTAGCATTAATAAAATACAATGATGGCGAATGGGCATATATCCTATCACCTGAAGGTTTAAAAATAGGGGAATCTGTATTAAGCAACGAAAAAACAGAAGTCAAAATTGGAAATTGTATGCCTTTAAAAAATATTCCGTCTGGTACAGAAGTACATAATATTGAATTGAATGCTGGTCAAGGTGCAAAATTAGTAAGATCAGCTGGTAATTCAGCTCAAGTGCTTGCAACCGAAGGCGAGCACACTTTAATAAGGTTACCATCTGGGGAAATGAGAAGAATACATAAAGAATGTAAAGCTACTATTGGATCCTTAGGTAATCAAGATCATAAAAATATTAAACTTGGTAAAGCTGGTAAAAATAGACATCGTGGTAAAAGGCCCACAGTTAGAGGTGTTGCAATGGCTCCAAATGCTCATCCTCATGGAGGCGGTGAAGGAAAATCTCCTATTGGAATGCCTGGTCCTAAAACCCCTTGGGGGAAACCCGCTCTTGGTGCTAAAACTAGGAAAAGAAAACCTAGTGATAAATTCATTATAAGAATTAAAAAAAGGAAATAAATAATGTCAAGATCAACTAAAAAAGGACCCTATGTAAATAACAGTTTACAAAAAAAAGTTGAAAAAGCCATGAATTCAAAATCAAATGAAATAATCAAAACATGGTCCAGGGCTTCAACTATACTACCTGATATGCTTGGACTTACTATAGCTGTACATGACGGAAGAAGACATGTGCCAATTTTTATTTCTGAAAATATGGTCGGACATAAGTTGGGAGAATTTGCTCCTACAAGAACATTTAGAAAGCATTCTGGATCAGAAAGAACTACTTCAAATTAATGTGGAAAAATGAAAGCAATATCTAAAAACATAGGAATATCATCAAAAAAGCTAAAGCCATATATTGATTTAGTAAGAAATAAAAATACCAATGAAGCATTGATTCTTTTAAAATATCAAAAGTCTCCTGCAGCATTTGAAATACACAAAACTATCGAATCAGCTGTTGCAAATGCAAAAGACCTATTAATTCCAGGAATTGAAAATCTAAAAATAAATGAAATATATGCTAATCAAGGAACCACACTCAAAAGATGGCGAGCTAAAGCACGTGGAAGACCGGGTACTTTTAATCATCCTACTAGTCATATAGTAGTCAAACTTTCGGAATAAGGATATAAAATATGGGACAAAAAATTCATCCAATAGGATTTAGATTAGGAATATCGAGAGGTTGGGATTCCACTTGGTTTGGAACTAAATTTTCATACAGTGTATTTGTAAAAGATGATTATAAAATTAGAAAAGAAATCATGAAATTAAATCAGGATGCAGGTATAACTAAAATAGAAATTGAAAGAAGTACCAATGAAATATCTGTAAAAATATTCACATCTAGACCTGGTATTGTTATCGGTAGAGGGGGACAAAGAATAGATGAATTAAAACAATTAATTTCAGATATAACTAAAAACAAAGTTCAGTTAAATATTGAGGAAATTAGAAATCCAGATTTAGATGCAACGCTTGTTGCACACTCAGTAGCTGAACAAATAGGAAGAAGAATATCATACAGACGTGCTGCACGAATGGCCGTAAGTCGCTCTATGCAAAATGGGGCATTAGGGATAAAAATTATATGTAAAGGAAGATTGGCGGGAGCAGAAATAGCTAGGAAAGAAAAAACAATGGAAGGCAGAGTTCCTCTACACACTTTAAAAGCAGATATTGATTATTCAATAGCTGAAGCTCATACAGAATATGGTCAGATTGGTGTAAAAGTGTGGATATATAGAGGAGATATCGAAATTTCTAAACAAACACATGTAGAACTCTCAGAAATCAAACCAATAGAACTAACTTTAACGCCTGAGCTTTCATCAAATGAACCTGATGCAACTAATCAGAATGATCCTATAGGTTCTATTCAAACTACAACTACTAAAGTAGAAAAAGGGATTAAAGCTGTTGACACTGAAACAAAAAAACCAAAAGCTACTACTACTAAAAAAACTACTACTAAAACTAAAACTAAGGATAATACCGATGATACAAATTTATAGTAGATTGAAAGTTACAGACAATTCTGGTGCCAGAGTTATAAGTTGTATCGGTGTCCCTGGTGGTAGTGGTAGAAAATTTGCACATGCAGGAGATATTATTGTTGCATCTGTTAAACAAGCAACTTCATCATCTCAAATAAAATCTGGGGAAATAGTAAAAGCAGTCATTGTTAGAACAAAGAAACAAATAAGAAGGAAGGATGGAAGTTATATCAAATTTGATGATAATGCTGCAGTAATCATTACTGATGATAAATTACCACGTGGAACACGAATATTTGGCCCGGTTGCAAGAGAATTAAGAGATAAAAACTTCATGAGAATAGTATCTTTAGCACAGGAGGTATTATAATGAAAAAAATAAAAGTTAACGACAATGTACTAATTATAACTGGCAAAGATAAAGGTAAAAAAGGAAAAGTACAACAAGTTTTACCTAAAAAAGGGAAGTTATTGATTGAAGGATTAAATATTTACAAAAAACATATGAAAAGCCAATCAGAAACACAACAAGCAGGTATCATTGATAAAGAAATGTTTATAGATATCAGTAATGTCGCATTAATTGATCCAAATAACAATGAACCAGCAAAAGTAGCTATCTCAGTGTTAAAAGATAAATCAAAAGTCAGAATAAATAAAAAGACTGGTGAGGTAATTGTATGACAAAAGCTAATGAAACAATTAAAATGCCCAGAATGCTTAAATTATATAGAGAAAAAATTGCCCCTGAACTTACAAAAGATTTAAATTTAACTAATATATTAGCTGCACCAAAAATAGAAAAAATAGTTATTAATGTTGGATTAGGAGAAGCACTTGTAAATTCTAAAGCATTAGAACATTGCCTAAAAGATATTTCTCTAATAACAGGACAAAAACCTATAACAACAAAAGCCAAATCATCTATAGCTGGATTTAAAATAAGAGAAGGAATGGCTATTGGAGTAGCTACAACTCTAAGAAGTCACAGAATGTATGAATTTCTTGATAGATTGATTAACTTAAGTTTACCTAGAGTTAGAGATTTCAGAGGACTATCAAGTAAATCATTTGATGGAAATGGTAACTATACTCTGGGAATTAGAGAACAGGTTATTTTCCCTGAAATTGACTATAATTCAATAGATAAAATACGTAGTTTACAAATAACAATTGTAACTACTGCAAAAAATAACGAAACAGGTATTAAATTACTTGCTTCATTTGGGTTCCCTTTTATAAATGAAAATCAAAATAATAATTAGGAATAATTAAAATGTTGCAACCAAAAAGCTATAAATATAGAAAACAGCATAGAGGAAGACTAAAAGGAATAGCTTCAAAAGGTACCAAAATATCTTTTGGGGAATATGGATTAAAAGCTCAAGAGTCATCATGGATTTCAGCCCGACAAATAGAAGCTGCAAGAAGGGTCATAACAAGATATACAAGAAAAGGCGGAAAAATATGGATACGGATATTTCCTGATAAACCTGTTACTGCCAGAGCAGCAGAAACAAGAATGGGGAAAGGTAAAGGAAATGTTGATCATTATGTTTCTCCTGTTATCAAAGGAAAAATTTTGTTTGAAATATCTGGAATTGAAAAAGAAGAAGCCAAATTAGCATTAAATTTAGCATCAGACAAATTACCAATAAAAACATCATTCTTGGAAAGGAAATTATTTTAATGCCAAACATTGACAATATAAGAGATAAAAATGATCAAGAATTGTTAGAAGAATTAACAAGTATAAATAGAGACATGTTAGATCTGAAATTTAAATTAGAAACAAAACAATTAGCAAATGCATTTGAGATTAAAAAACTAAAAAAAAATAAATCAAGAATATTAACTGTAATTCAAGAAAGGAAAATACTAAGGTCATAAAATGAGTAATAAAAAAACAAGAACTGGAGAAGTGATAAGCAATAAAATGGATAAAACTGCTATTGTTAGTGTAACCCGTCAATTTAAACACAGATTGTATGGTAAATATATTAAAAGATTCAAGAAATATATTGCCCATGACCCCGAAAACAAAGCAGAAATTGGATCAAAAGTAACAATAAAAGAAATAAGACCATTATCTAAAACAAAAAAATGGTTAATCACAGAAATAATTAAAAATAAAAATTTAGAATTAAACAAAAAATAAAGAGGTAATTTATGGCTAAAGTATCTTCTGTAGCAAGAAATAATAAAAGAATAAAAATGGTGGAAAAATATTCTACAAAAAGAATGGAGCTTAGATTGAAATCTAAAAATCTTAAACTAACCCCTGAAGAAAGATTAGCTGCGAGAAAAGAATTAGATAATTTACCACTAAACTCAAATCCAATAAGAATTAGAAATAGATGTTTTGTCTCAGGAAGATCAAGAGGTTACATTAATTATTTTGGTTTATCTAGAATAACATTCAGAGAAATGGCACATAAAGGCCTTTTACCTGGTGTTAAAAAAGCTAGCTGGTAATAGGAGTTATATAATGAATACAGACCCAATATCAGATTTCTTAACTAGAATACGAAATGCAAACTTAGTAGGAAACACTACTGTTAAAATCCCATATTCAAACATGAAATCCAATATAGCTAACATTTTAAAAGAAGAAGGATTTATTTCTAACTACAAAATCGGAACTGAAAATAATGTTAAAAACATTAATCTTGATCTTTCCTATAAACCAGAAGGAACACCTCAGATTAATGGATTAAAACGAATAAGTAAACCTGGACTAAGAATCTATTCAAGGAAAGGTGAAATACCGCGATATTATGGAGATTTAGGAATAACAATAGTTTCAACTTCTAAAGGAATTATGACACACAAACAAGCTTGGCAAGAACGTTTAGGCGGAGAAGTCATTTGCGTTATATGGTAATGGAGAAAAATAATGTCTAGAATAGGAATGAAACTAATAAATATACCTGAAAATGTCGAAATTAATATAGGCAAAAATAACAATATTTCTGTAAAAGGTCCTAAGGGTGATTTGACTAACACTTTTAGAGATGAAATAAATATTAACATTGAAAATAATTCTATTATTGTTACACGAAATAATAATGAGAAAGAATCAAAATCTCTTCATGGATTAACAAGAAGCTTGTTGAATAATATGGTAATTGGTGTATCTGAAGGTTACACAAAATCCCTAGAAATGGTTGGAGTTGGATATCGAGCAGAACAAAAAGGTTCTGCAATTAACCTAAGTGTAATGAAAAGCCACTTAGATGTCATTGAAGCACCTGACGGTATTACTATTAAAGTTGAAGATAATACGAAAATTACTGTTTCTGGAATAGACAAACAAAAAGTCGGTCATATAGCAGCTATAATCAGGTCATCCCGTCCCCCTAATCCATACACAGGCAAAGGAGTAAGATATTTAGGGGAACAAGTGTCATTAAAACCAGGGAAAAGTGCCAGAGCAGAAATTTAAAAATATAACTATGATAAGGAAATTAATTTGAACAATTACAGAATGCGAATAATAAGGCACCAAAGAACTAGAAAAAAAGTTAGCGGAACAAAAGTCAGGCCTAGACTTTCAGTATTCAGAAGCCTAAATCATATATATGCTCAAATAATAAATGATGATAATGGAAGCACATTATTACAAGCCTGTAGCCTGGAATTAAAAACCACAAAAACACAAACCAAAACAAATATCGCCGAAGAAGTCGGTAAATTATTGGGACAACGCGCTAAAGAAAAAAAAGTTAAAAAAGTTGTTTTTGACAAAAATGGATATAAATATCACGGTAGGATTAAAGCTTTAGCAGATTCTGCTCGTAAAGAAGGGGTGAAATTCTAATGATAAATACTCGAAATTTTAATAAATCTAATACTGCCACTCCAATACTTGAAAGAACTGTTAAAGTATCAAGAGTGGCAAAAGTTATAAAAGGTGGAAGAACTTTAAGATTTACAGCAACAGTCGTAGTAGGAAATGGTAATGGTGAATTAGGAATTGGAAGTGGAAAATCCTCAAATGTACCAGACGCTGTAAAAAAAGCTGTATCGCAAGCTAAAAAAAATATGATAGTAATTCCAATAAAGAATGGATCTATACCTTATGAAATAAAATCTAAATTCTGTGGTAGCATAGTACTATTAAAACCAGCACCTGAAGGTACTGGAATAAAAGCAGGAGCAACTCTTAGAGCCATATTTGAAGTGTTAGGAATCAAAAATATCACTACTAAAGTATGGCGTAGTACTAATCCTTCTAACGTTGTCAAAGCTGCTTATAAAGGATTAAATTCTTTAGTTGATATTAAAAACGAATTGGAACTACGTACTGCTACTATAAATAACAATATTAATTCTATTAAGGAACCTGTTTCTAATGAATAAAAATAAAATTGAAATAAAGTTATTCAAAAGCCCAATAGGTAATTCCAAAAAACAAAAAAAAATTCTTAATAGTTTGGGTTTGAGAAAAATAAACCAAATTATAACACATGATAATAAACCTGAAATAATAGGTATGATAAATAAAGTAAAACATTTAGTAAAAATAATTCAAGAATAAATAAAATGCAACTTAATAATTTAAAAAACCCACAAAAGAAATCTAAAAAGAGAGTAGGAAGAGGGAATGGCAGTGGCCATGGCACATATTCCGGCAAAGGATTAAAAGGGCAGAAATCAAGATCCGGATTTAGTCTTATACCTGGTTTTGAAGGAGGTCAGTTAAGGTTAATTAAAAAACTTTCTAAACTTAAAGGATTTAAAAGACATAATAAAATTATTAACCAACATGTCACTCTAGAACAATTAAACCTTATTCCTTCGAATGTAGCAATAAATGAAGAAAATCTGTTGAAGCATGGGCTAATAAAAAGCATTAAAAATCCTGTAAAAATCTTGAATGTTGGAAAATTAAATTCAAAAAAACATATAAGCATTAAGAATATATCTGCAACCGCAAAAAAAAGTATTATAGATTCTGGCTCTACAATTCAATCAGATTAAAGTAACCATGAATATTAACAGAACAAGAAACAGGAACAAAAGTAATATGCCAAAATTATTACTTTCCTTAATTGCTGCTATTCAAATACCAGATTTAAGAAATAAAATAATATTTACTTTATCCATGCTAATAATATTTAGATTTGTAGCACATGTCCCTGTACCTGGAGTCGATACTCAGGCTTTAAGCCAAGCATTCCAACAGAATGCATTATTAGGTTTTTTAGATCTATTTAGTGGTGGTGCTTTAAGAAACTTAAGTATAGCTGCGTTAGGTGTGTATCCATATATCACAGCATCTATTGTAATACAAATTTTAACTCCTGCTATTCCTCAATTGAAAGAACTATCACAAGAAGGCGAACTAGGAAGACAAAGAATAAACCAAATTACTCATTATATAATGATTCCTATTGCGTTATTACAGGGTTGGGGGCAATTAACACTCCTTAATCAAGCTGGGGTCTTTAATTCCTTTGATTTCGGATTGAATTTCATAACTTTGACAATCATGGTATCTATGGTAGCAGGGACAGTATTTTTAGTATGGTTAGGAGAGCTTATTTCTGAAAAAGGATTGGGAAATGGTGTGTCATTAATAATTTTTGGCGGGATAGTCTCTAACCTCCCAAATATATTAGGGCAAGGATTCTATTTGCAAAATGCTACCGGAAGCTTAATAATTTTAATTGGCTTTACAGCAGCCATAATTTTTACAATTGTATTATTTTCAGAAGCAGTAAGAAGAATTCCTGTTCAATATGGAAAAACCATTATGAGAGGGGGGCAGGTACAAAAACAATCAGGATCAAGTATTTTACCTATTAAAGTAAATTCTGCTGGAATGATACCACTAATATTTGCTTTTTCAATTGTTATATTACCTGCTACAATAGCCGGATTTTTTGTTAACCCTTTAAGTACTAGTTTTGGTTCAAATTTAGCAAAATCTATTTCGAACTCTCTTAACCCTACAAATTTTCCTTATTGGATCTTAGTTTTTATTTTGGTAGTAATATTTACATTTTTCTATACTTTAGTAACTTTCCAACAACAAAACTTATCTGAGAATCTTCAAAAACAAAGTGGTTTTATACCAGGCATAAGACCAGGGGTACCGACACAGGAATATTTAAATAAAGTAATTGTTAGAATCACATGGGCAGGAGCACTATTTTTAGGCGGTGTAGCTATTGCCCCATTTTTTATAACAGGATTAACCGAGATAAGATCTTTAACTTTAAGTAGCACTAGTCTACTAATCATGGTAGGCGTAGCCCTAGATACCATGAGACAACTTGAATCTCAATTATTAATGAGAAATTATCAAGGATTCATGGATTAAATTATGCGGATAATACTGTTAGGCCCTCCTGGAGCAGGTAAAGGCACACAAGCAGGATATATATCAAAAAATTTTAATATTAAAAAAATTTCCACAGGAAATTTGGTAAGATCTCACATTAAAGAAAATACCGAACTTGGAAAAATTGCAAATGAATACTATATCAAAGGAGATTTAGTACCAGATAAAATTCCTACAAATATGGTAAAAGAATGGATATTAAATCAAACCGATAGTAAATGGTTATTAGATGGATTCCCAAGAAATATTAATCAAGCTGAATCATTAAATAATATTTTAAGTTCAGTTAATAGCAATATTAATACAGTATTGTTTATAAATGTAGATACCAAATTATTAATAGAAAGATTGTTAAACCGTCAAAGTATAGAAAATAGATCTGATGACAATCTTGAAACAATCAAAAACAGGATATCTATCTATGAAAAAGAAACTAGTCCTTTAATTGGCTTTTATAATGATAAAAAACTTCTTTATAAAATTAATGGGAATAAACCTATTAAATCTGTATATCAAGAAATTGAAAACTATCTAAAAAAAAAGTGTAGAATATATTGAGATATAAAGTGAAATAGTATACTATATTAGTCTTGTTTTTTAATAAAGGACACTGAATGATTGGTTTAAACAGACCAAAAGGAATTAATATAAAAAATAATATTGAATTAAATTATCTGAGACAATCAGGAAAGATGCTTAAATCAGTGAAAAAAATAATTAAAAATAATATTGAAGAAGGAATTACTACAAAAGAATTGGATTATATAGCGGAAAAAGAAATATTAAATTTAGGAGGGAAACCTGGTTTCAAAGGCCTGTACGGTTTTCCAGGGACTATATGCTCTTCTTTCAATGAAGAAATAGTACATGGCATACCGTGTAATAGAAAAATAATAAATGGTGACATTATAAGTATTGATTGTGGAGTAATATATGAGGAATTC
>CATLOZ010000017.1 GCA_950054395.1 uncultured Chloroflexota bacterium | reverse complement strand
AAAAACTTTTAGTGATTTTTCAAGACTATCTCTAACACGAGGATCCAAAGGTTCTCCACCTAAATCAAATGAATATGCTACCTTTTTTGGTATTTTAGATTCGTTCACAGCATTAAGATAATCAGGGGTTTGTTTTTTACTAAAAGGATCAAATTCGTAGTACCCTGTCATAGCATTTAACATTAAGGCAGTGTCTTCTACGTTTCTAGCTATTGGGCCAGATACTGATAAAGAATCAAAAGGAGAATTACCTGGTCCTGTAGGAACAGTACCAGGAGATGGTCTGAACCCAACTACTGAACAAAAACTACCAGGGATTCTTAAACTTCCACCAGTATCACTTCCTGAAGCTAACCATACTTCTCCACTAACTAAAGATGATGCAGCTCCCCCAGAAGATCCGCCTACAGTTTTTTTTGTGTTCCAAGGACTTACTGATGCCCCAAATACTTCATTAAAAGTATTTGCTCCTGCTCCAAATTCCGGGGTATTTGATTTGCCCACGACTATTCCGCCGTTTGATTCTAATCTTTGTACTAAAATATCGGATTTTGTAGGGATATGATCTTTGAATAACGGAGATCCCCAGGTAGTTCTGACACCCTCAACTTCAACCAGGTCTTTAATGGAGAGAGGAATTCCATGTAGATATGGTTTTTCAGATATATTGGTGGATTCTATTTTTCTTGCATGTTCCATAGCTCTTTCAGGACATATTGTTGGCATCGCATTAATTATGGGATCAACTTCTTTAATTCTATCAAGGCTTATTTCTACTAATTCTGTTGGTTTGAGGTCTTTATTAATTAGTTTATTTCTGATTTCTGTTGCAGAGTTTTTTATTAGTTCATGCATTTTTATTCCTTTATATATTCGATATTTTCAATTATGACATTATTTAATTTCTTTTGCTATTAACCTAGTAATAGGTGTTAATGTGAGCAAGATTATTCCTGAAATAAATATAAATAAAGTGATCCCATATTGTTGAGATATATATCCTGATAATATTCCTGTAAGTGATGATATTCCCCATGTAAAAGTTTGTATGGATATTACTTTACCTCTCATATTATCCGGGACAGAAGTTTGAATTAGAGTTGTTATTGCTGATTCAGATGAAGCTGCAAGAGAAAATAATACTGCAAATAATATCATTCCTATAAGAAAGTTTGAAGAAAATGCAAAGGCCATTAAAGCGATCCCGCCACCGGCAATACTAATAGTTAATAATTTGTTTATATTTATGCTTTTTATACTAGCGACAGTAAAACATGCTACAGCCATACCGAACCCGGCTGATGATAATAGAATGCCAAATCCTGTTGGCCCTGTATTGAACATATCTTTAGCTATTACCGGAGAAAGTGTTTCTAGTCCAAAAATTAAAATCGCTGTTGCGAGCATTATAATAAAAAGATATTTTATGATATTCAAATTAAATATATATTTTATTGATTTTATGATTTGAAGATCTTTTGAATGATCATATTTTTGCCCTTTATTTATGAGTGGGAACATGAATAAATTATGTAAAATATAAGCTACAAAAGAAAAATATAATGTAAAAGATAAAGATATTTTCTCTATCAACAATCCTGCTAAAGTTGGTACGAATGTTCCTACCAAGGTCATTACTCCAAAATCTAGAGCAGTTGCTGGTAACAATAATTCAGTGCCTGAAAGTTCTTTTACAAATCCTATTCTACTAGGTACATAAATAGCAGCTAAGATCCCATTTATGAACATCAAAATAATTAAAGTTAGTTCATCAATTTTATTAATTTGAATAAGTACCCCAATCAGAAGAATTATTAAACTTTCCATGGATTTGCTGATTATTATTATTTTTGGTTTTGAATATCTGTCTGCTAATATTCCTCCAAAGAAAGACAGCAGTGACATAGAGACTCCAGCTGATGCAGCTAGAGTGCCTACAAATAAAGGAGAATCAGTAAGCTCATATGATAACCACCCTATCGCAGTGAACCTACACATGAATCCAATTTCATTTATACTATTTGCAGCAAGGTAAATTTTGAAATTTTTTATTTTTAATAATTTGAATATTGGCATAGTAATTTAAATAAACAATTCTGATATAATATAATCCGCAATTCATTCTATATTCATAAATGCAGAAACTGAAACCTTTTTTAACTTTTTTTTATAATAAAATCTTAAAAAGCCAATTTTTTATATATTGGGTCTTAGCTATTACAATAGTTTTGGTGATTATTTTCACTATTGATGTAAAACTCCTTTCAGAAGGTGGGAAACTAGCTCCATCTAAAGGTGAATTTGGGGATAAAGGAATTGTAGGAGAACTGGAAAGTATAATTACCAGTGATAACAAATATCAAGGTATAGAAGGCGAGGTGTCAAGCGAAAACTATTCTAAAAATAAAAATGTATTTATCTCTGAATTAGATAATGATGGCTTGGTAGGTTATGCAAATTCTATTGGGTTAAGTAAGGAAGGATTCCCAATTATAAGTTATCATCATTTGAATGCAGGAGATTTGAAATTAGCATACTGTGAAAACATAGACTGTTCTTCAGCGAAAATTCAGTTATTAGATTGGGCTGGTGATTTCGGATATTTTACGGATATTGCTGTTAGCAATAGTGGTAAAGTTTATATTAGTTATTTAGATAGAAAAAATGGTGATCTAAGAGTTATAAGATGCCTAGATTACAAATGTGGCAGAGCACAAATTAATGTTATCGATAAAGGGACAGGGAAAGCAGGATATGTTGGTGAATATAATTCTATAGATATAACAAAACAAGGCCATCCTGTAATCGGATATTTTGATAATAATTTTAATAATTTGAAATTAGCTATTTGTGAAGATACCGACTGTTACAGATCTGTTATAAAACATGTAGATACAGAAGGCATGGTAGGCGAATACTTAGATCTTACTTTAGACAATGACACAGATATGCCTATTCTGGCCTATCAAGACAGAACAAATATGCAGGTAAAATTAATTCGATGTTCAGATTTATATTGTGATAATTATGAATCATCGATTATTGATGATGTTGCAAAAAGAGGTGGCGACATTTCTATATTCCAAGATACGTCAAATACTTTGTATATAAGTTATTATGATTTTAATCTTAATTATTTAAAATTGGCGGTATGTAAAGATAGTAACTGCAATGACAATAAAACTATTATTAAATTAATTGAAGCTAAAATATTGCCAGGTATTTTTTATAGCTGGAATTCGTTAATAGTAAATAATTCAGGCAATGTATTGATAAGTTTTTATGATATGAATACTAATAATTTTGGAATAGTGTATTGCGATGACGAGGTATGTGAAGATAAAGAAATAATAAATATTGATAAAATTGGAAATATAGGAACATATGCTTCGATGATAAGCGATTCAAGTGGAAGGATATTTATATCTTATTATGATTCAAGTCGAGGATCACTCAAAGTTGCACAATGTGAAAACAATAAATGTAATTAATTTATATGTTTCGGGCTCTGAATTGCACCTTGGTTTTTAAGGTCAGTTAAATTTTCTGTTATTTTATCTGATATATTCTCTACCATTTTAAAAAGTGCTAAGTATAACTGACTTCCTTTTGAATAATCTGCAGGGCACATCACATCTGCTCTTTTAGATTCTACTACTAATTTGTAGCATTCGTTAAATGCATTAGTATCCTTGGATTCATATACTGCAATGGTTTTTCCACCATTTTGCATTATTAAAGAAAAACAAGGTACATCAGTAGGACCGTCTCCAACATAAATCATATTATTAAACGGGACAGGCCTGATGATTTGTGGCATATAATCATTTACTTTTAAACTATCTTTATTATCAAGTAATCCTTTATTTATTAAAAAAAGTTTTTGTGTTTTAGTAGTATAAGATATAGTTTCTTTAGGGAAATTGATATTCCCTTGTTTGTTTTCTGCAAAAGTGCATCCCCATAATTTTTTCAATTTATTAAATACAGAAGATCCTGCAATCATTTCTTCAAAACCCGAACTTATAACATAAAAAGCAATTTCGGGATTGAGATGTGAATCTCTTGTCGATTTATTTTTTATCATGGCTTTTAAATCATCCATAATATTTGGAAATCCATTATGGAATTCAAGGTTTTTGCCAAGATAATTTAAATTTTCATTGGATAGTTTTGGAATTTTCCCTGTTTCTATATAATTTAATAAATTTTTTATATATGCATGTTCATTATCGTAACCTTTTAATTTTAGTTTTTCTGTTTCATCCCAAAATTTTTTTTCATTAATTTTATATTTGTCAAATATAATAGATTGCATGTATTTTGGTGTTAAAGTTATATCGAAATCAAAAATAACTGCAATTTCGGTCTGAGGTAAAAATGTAATAGAATCTTTGTTCATCATGATTGCTTTATTTTCATTGTTTTAATTATATTATTTAACTTAAATATTTGTTAATTATTGCTTCAAATACAGTTCTATATTTTCAATTTATGGTATAGAGTTTTCAAATGTTCAAATTTATATCTAAAACTATAACACCTTTATATTTTAGAGGGTATCTATATTTATGGATAGGTATGGTAACAGTAGGTATAGCAACAATGATGCAAATGACAGCAAGGGGTTATTTGGCTTATGAATTGACTAATTCTGCTTCTAAATTAACTTATGTTAATGTTGCCTTTGCTTTCCCAATGTTATCTTTGTCTTTATTTGGTGGAGCTTTATCTGACAGATTAGATAAGCAGAAAATTATACAGATAGGGCAATTCGGTGCAGCCTCTCTTGGATTTTTAATAGCAGCGATAATTTTTTCAAATTATATAAATTGGCTGCATCTTTTAGCTGTATCTTTTGTACAGGGAGGTATCTGGGCATTTATGGTTCCTTCAAGGCATGCATTTATTGCTGAATTGGTACCTCGTAAGAATTTAAATTCAGCTATAGCTTTGAATTCTGCAGGATTTAATGTTTCAAATTTAATAGCCCCAGCTGTAGCAGGATTAATTTATGGCCTTGCCGGGCCTGGTGTTGTATATAGTATTATTGGGGGGCTTGCTTTGACGGGTGTTTTTTTTACTTTTATCATTAAACCTGAAATGAGGATGGGTAATGATATCCGGGGTAGTAATAAATCAGAAAAGAAAGAAATTCTTGCAGAAATAAAGATCGGGCTAATATATATATATAATGAAAAATTATTATTCTCCTTATTAATAGCATCATTAATATTTAGTTTGCTAGCAGAACCTTTCAGATTTATGTTACCAATTTTTGTTAAGGATATTTATTTGAAAGGGCCTGAAGCTATGGGACTTCTTACAACTTTAATGGGCCTTGGCTCAGTAATAGGTTCAATAATTATTGCAGGCATTGAGTCAAATAAACGAGGATTAATTTGGATAATTGGAGGGTTTCTAACTGGAGGTTGTTTATTGATTTTATCTATTTCAGATTCATATACAATATCTTTAATTGTGATGATTTTTTTGGGTGTTTCAGATTCAATTAGACGTACTTTATCTATGAGTATTATGATGGAGAAAACAAGACCAGATCTTAGAGGCAGAGTCATGAGTATTTATATGCTTAACTGGGGATTGATCCCATTAGGAGCTTTGCCTGCAGGCATTCTTGCTGATATTATTGGCGCCCAAAGTACTATAGGAATTTTATCAATTTTACTTCTAGTTGCTAGTGCATTAGTACTTATTACACAAAAAGAATTAAGAACTGTAAATTAAGGATATAGAATGGAAATTAAAGAATTAATAATAAAATCACATAATATCGCTAAATCTAAAGGTTGGTGGGATGAAGAGAGAAGTATTCCTGGATTGATAGCTTTAATGCATAGCGAGCTTAGTGAAGCTTTGGAAGAATATAGAGATGGAGAAAGTTTGAATTTAAGATTTGAAGATGGAAAGCCATTGGGTTTTACTGTAGAACTTGCAGATGTATTAATCAGAATATTTGATATGGTTGGGAAGTATGATTTAGATTTAGATTATGCATTAAATGAAAAAATCAAATACAATTCCACACGCAATTATAGACATGGGAATAAAAAGGCATAATTGACCTATTCATATTACTTAATTACCTTTTTTCAACCTATTAATTGCTATTTATGACCTATGTATATATGCATAATTGCCTATTTGCACCAAATTTATATATGAAAGTGACCTAATTATTCTAAGGAATCTTTCAAGACTTTATCGATAATATCCCCTTATGGTATTCTCATATAATTTATAAAAATATCATTGTATTGACTTCTGAGAATTATTGTGTTCTAATAGGTCAAAATATTATTATAAAAAGGTCAAATGTACGATATAGATATAATTTCCGAAGGTTTGAATTTGTATGAACAAGGATATACGCAAAAAGAAATTGCTATAAAACTTGGATGCGGTGAACGAACTGTTAGACGATGGTTATCTGATATCAAAACATATGCGCCCAAAACTGAAGAAATCGTTACTGATCATCAATTAAATTTAACTTATTTAAAAAATTTATTTCAAGATGATTATATTCCACAAATATTGTTTTTTATCTCTATGGCAGTGAAAAATAATAAATTCAAAAGCATTTCTTTTGTTAATGATATGAATCAATCAATTGTTGAATATGAGAAAATTACTGAACCTTGGCTAGCTGCAATTAGTGGTTTTAAATACCTGTCAGAAATCACTGGTGTACAGAAATTTGAGGAAATTAATTCTCTGATAAAAGACGAAAAACCTTTTATTAAAAAAGATAGAAAAAAATTCAGAAGACGTATTAATCCATTAATTACAGAACTCAGATTTGAACTTATAACATTATTTGATATTTCAAAAATTAAATTAACTGATTTTGAATCTAATATTGTAGCCCCGTCATATTCAGATATTCATCAGTCAAATTATTTAATTTCGAATTTAAATATTCTTGCTCCCAATGAACAAATTAATCAGTTTCTTGACAGTAAATATGGGTTGCTTTTAGAAATTGAATCTAGATTACCTGATTTAGATTACAGACAAAGCAAAGCAATTTATGATTTGCAAAAAATTCCTTTGACATTAATTTTACTTAAATTATTTCTTATTTCATAAAGGAGGTTTTTATGAAAGATGACAAGGATAAAGCTTTAGATAAATCTTTACTTGGATTTGTAGTAGATACCAATTCTGAGGATAAAAACTCTGATGAAGAATTTGAAAATCAACAATATCTGACAACTTTATTATTCGAATTGTATCCAGAATTAAATAAAACAAAGGAATAGTGTGTGAAATATGAATATTGTTAATACAGTTTTATTTATTGGTTTAGGTGGCTTTATAGGAGCTAATCTAAGATATTTGATCGGAGTTTATATTAATAGGTATTCTCATGAAATGACTGGGACATTGATTGTAAATATAACTGGTTCATTTTGTATTGCTTTATTTTTTGGATTTATAGCTCAGAAATACAGTGTAAATGATAATCTAAAATATTTTTTCCCAATAGGATTATTGGGTTCTTATACAACTTTCTCAACCTTTAGTTATACAACTTTAATTTTAATTAATGAAGGTAATTATGTTAGAGCAGGTATGAATATAATTTTAACCTTTAGTTTATGTTTACTTCTGACTTTTATCGGATTTTGGGTAAGTAAAACTTTATAAAAATTTTGAAATAATGACCTTTTAATAAATACTTTCCTCATACTTCATATGTTAAATTTTAATAAATCCTACCAGTCTTAGGAGATATTAAAGAATGGCTTTATTAACTGTTAAAGAAACATCTGATGTTTTAGGCATGCCAATCAAATTCGTTGAAGATTTGATGAATACGGGTAAAGATGGCACGAAATTTAAATCAAAAATGATTGGTAAACGTAAATATATCGAAATTAAACCCTCTGCATTAAATTATTATAAATCTCAGAACAGTAATAAGGACGTAGAAACTTTATTTCAGGAAAATATTGATTTAAAAAATGAAATAAAAAATAAAGAATATCAACTTGGTGAATTAATATCTATTGTCAGACAACATACATTGGCTTTACCAAAGCCAAGACGTTCATTCTGGGATTATATTCGATTTAATAAAAAACAAAAGGCAGCCTAAGCTGTCAATTCTCCTTTTATATTTCCCTTTGAATCAATATCTAAACTTCTAGGATTTGTAGGTAGTCCAGGCATTGTCATAATTGATCCTGCTATAGGATATATAAATCCTGCACCAACTGAAGCTCTAATATCTGTTATTTCAAATGTGTAGTCCTTTGGTAATGATTTTAATCTTGGATTATGAGAAATAGAAAGTGGAGTTTTTGCCATGCAAATAGGCATATTTCCCCATCCATTGGATTCAAAAGTTTTAACTTTCTTTGAAGCAACTGGTGACCACTTAACATCATTTGCATTATAGATATTAGTTGCTAATTTATGAACTTTTTGTTTAATTGTATCTTCAAGTTCATAAATATATTTAGATGTTATTTTGCTTTTACTTGATTCGATTACTGCTTCTCCTAATTCTATATTGCCATCTCCTCCTTTTGAATAACTATCAGATTCAACTACAGCAAATGCTTTTGTATCTGATAGTAAGGATTTTACTAGTTTTATTTCCTCTGCTTTATCATCAGGAAAGATATTAAGAGCAACTACAGGTTTTAGTCCAAATTTAGAAATATTGTTTATATGATGAAAAAGATTATCAATTCCTTTATTTATGGCTTCAGAATTAGGATTAGTTAAATCAGCAAATTTAATCCCTCCGTGTGATTTGATTGCTCTGATTGTTCCGACTATTACAGCTCCTTGAGGTTTTAAATCTGAAGTTCTTGATTTGATATGCATAAATTTTTCAAATCCTAAATCTGCTCCAAATCCAGCTTCAGATAAAACATAATCAGAAACTTGTGTTGCAAATGTGTCACCTATTACCGAGCTACATCCATGTGCGATATTTCCAAAAGGGCCTGTATGGATAATTGCTGGGTTCCCTTCAGTGGTTTGGACTATATTAGGCATTAGAGCATATCTTAGTATGGAGAGTAATGATCCAACAAAATCAAAATCTTTTACATAAATCGGTTTTTGTGAATTATCATATCCAATAACAATATTTAAAAGTCTACTTCTTAAATCATCGAGATTTCTTGAAAGTGCCATAATAGCCATTATTTCCGATGCAGCTACAATATCGAAGCTTGTTTCTCTGAGAGGTGCATTGTTTCCTCCTCCCATACCAATAACAATATTTCTTAATCCTCTGTCCAGAACATCAGTGACTCTATTCCAAGTTATTCCGGATGAATCCATATTACTAATTTGGTTTCTTTGAATTGCATTATCTACTAACGCGGCAAGCAGGTTATGTGCAGAACCTATTGCATGGGCATCCCCGGTAAAATGTATATTAATTTCATCCTCAGGTATAACTTTTGATTTACCCCCTCCTGTTCCGCCACCTTTTATCCCGAAAACCGGACCCAAAGAAGGTTCTCTTAAACTCGCAACTGCTGATTTTCCCAATTTGTTTAAACCTTGTGTTAATCCAATAGCTGTTGTTGTTTTACCTTCACCTGCTTTAGTTGGGGTCATGCCAGTAACAACGATTAATTTTCCATTTCCTGGTTTTTCTTTGATTGATTCAAATGGTATTTTTGCTTTGTACTTTCCTATGTAAATAATCTCCTGATTATCTAAGCCTAGCTTTTTCAATATTTTAGATATATGATTCATTTAGTTCCTTATATTTTGATCCTTTTATTTCACGAAGACTATAATGAGGATTTTATAAGAATAAGTCAATCTTATTTTTTATTGGATAACAGTTATGGTTATGAATTCAAAAGATTTATCAGATAGTGATAGGAAATCAATTAAAAGTTGGTATTATTATGATTGGGCTAATTCTGCTCATTCAACAAGTGTTATGGTTGCAATTGCCCCAGTTTATTTTGTGAGTTTATATGAAAATATATTCGGGAGTAATGGATATTCTCTTTCTAATTTTGCTTTGACTGCGGACAATTTGTGGAGTATAGCGATTTCTTTGTCTACATTAATTATATCTTTTGCAAGTCCTATTCTTGCTGTCATTGCAGATAAAACTCCAACAAAATTATTATTCTTAAAAATATTTACAATTATTGGGTGCATCGCCACTTTTCTTATGTTTTTCACACCATATGTTGGGACAGGTTGGTTATTTTTATTAATATCTATTACTATTTCTGTTATTGGATTCGCAGGAGCTTGGACTTTTGCAAATAGTTTTTTACCACATTTAGCACCTAAAAAATATTTAGATGAGATAAGTAGTAAAGGTTTTGCATATGGATATCTGGGAGGTGGATTATTATTGGCTATTCATTTGGCAATAATAACTATTACTGATTCATCTGAATTTTTTATACAATTATCACTTGCCTCAGTTGGATTATGGTGGTTTGGTTTTTCACTTATAACATTTAAAAATTTAAAAGAACCTGTAATTAGTAAAGCAGAAAAAATTCAATTTAATATTAATATTGTAGGAATTGCATTTACCCAATTAAAAAGCACTTTGAGCGATATTGGAAGATATAAAATGCTTTTTTTGTATCTAGTAATTTACTTATTATTTAATGATGGAATTCAAACAGTCTTAAGTATTGCAGGCGTTTATGGAGCAGCCACACTTGGTGTAGATTTAGTTTTTAATATGGCTACGATATTAATTGTTCAACTTATTGCAGCACCAGGTGCATTATTTTTTAATAAATTAGCTGTAATATATTCTTCAAAAAAAGCATTAATGATCTCATTGATTGGATGGATAATAATAGTGATATTAGCTATGGGATTCGCACCTTTAGAAGATACAGGTGATTATGCAATTAAATCAGGTTTATTTTCTTGGTGGCCTGAATTTATTAGAAGTATTATTTGGATTCCATTAGGATTAAGTGTGAATTATCAATGGCTAATTTTAGGTTGTATGGTAGGTTTAGTAATGGGTGGTAGCCAGGCAATTGCAAGAAGTATATTTGCAGTAATGACACCTGTTAAACAAAGCGCAGAATTCTTTTCATTTTTAGGATTTATGTCTAGAGGAGCTACAGTTTTTGGTCCTTTATTATATGCATTAGTTGCGGGATATTTTGGTGCTAGAACAGGAATATTTAGTGTTTTGATTTTTTTGGTTGCCGGTACAATCGGGATGCAATTATTTATTGATGTTAATAAAGGAATAAAACAGGCTACATCTAATTCAAAAAAATAGATTTTAATTTGTTTTTAATTAATTTTGCTTTTTGTATATTCTTGTATTTTATCTGGCCAGTCTGAAGTTACTGCAGATACACCAATTTTTTTAAGCATAACAACTTCTTCAGCATTTTGAATTCCCCAGACTGCAACAAATAGTCCTTTTTCTTTTGCATAAGATATAGAATGCTCTGATATTAGTTTTGCATTTGGGAAAATTCCTTGTATTCCAAGTTTACTGGCGATATCAATATCAGTATCTGTTAATTCTCCAACTAACCATCCATGTCTAACAACTGGCATTAATTCAATTGATCTTAATATTTGTTCAAGATGAAATGAGATTATGGTTAATCCTGGAATTTGTACCATAGGATTCCCGGCTATTTTATCCCAGTTTTCATTTTCTATAAGTGCTGCAATTTGTTTACATAATTCTGATTGCTGAGATTTTAATTCTAAAACTAAATGAATTTTATTATTATAATTTTTTAACAATTCTGACAAAGTAGGTATTTTTTGATCTTTAAACTTTGTACTAAACCAACTACCAAAATCTAATTTTTTTATATCAGATAATGTCTTCTCACTTATTTTCCCTTTACCATTTGATGTTCTGTCTACTGTATCATCATGAATAATGACTGGTATGTTGTCAGCGGTTAGTTGCACATCAGTTTCAATATAGTAAAATTCCTTTTCTATAGCTAAATCAAATGCTGCAAATGTATTTTCAGGTGCTTGTGATGAAAATCCTCTATGGGCAATCGAACTAAAATCATCGGTAGTTTGTATAGCTTTTGAGGTTTGAATATCTGTAAATCCTTCATATCTTTTTTCTAATTCTTTTAAAAAATCTGAATTATTTGGAACGTAATTTAAAGGGACTATGCCATGTTCAGTTGAGTCCAATAGCAGTGTAGTGTAATTTAGTGTTTTACCAAACATTCCGTATTTTGACTGTACCCTCGTTATTTTGGTTAATGGCAGTCCATATTGTTTTGCTCCGAAAAGTGATCCTTGTGTAATATCAACTTGGGTAGAACTAATTGTGTAATTAGTTCTGTAAGTTGATATCATCCTGGGAACCACAATGATAGCAGCAAAGATAAGTAATGTAGGTGAAAATGTGATTGGATCAAATAACAAAGATACAATAACTATTATTAGCCATGGAACTAAAAACCATAACCATCCCCAAAAAGATGGTTTGGTCGTTATTGAGTTTATATTGTTTGTTTGATTTTCTTTATCTATCATTTTGTTTAATTAATATATCATAAAATCAGATCGTTTACATAAGTAAAAATGTTTGGAGTACCACCACTGTGAATAAAAATTATAACATCATCATTTGAAAATTTGTTGTCATATATATCATTTAGTAAACCATCCATGCATTTTGCTGTATATATCGGATCGAGAAATATAGATTCTTTACTTGCAAGAAGTTTTATAGCATCTTTAGCTCCCTGTGTTAATATTCCATAATCTTCCCCAACAAAATCAAAGCTGTAATTAATATCAGTTTTGGATAATGATGTGTCTATATTTAACAGGTTCGATATTTTTTCTGCTGTTTCAATTCCTTTTTCTTGTAGCCCATTATCAAGATAAGGAGATATTGCATTAATTTCCCAATTTAAATCACAATATATGTTTGTGATAGCCATTCCGACAACTGAATTTCCTGCAACCTGGTATATTTTTATTTTATTATTAGTTTTTTTAATTTCATTTATCTGTTGATTTAATTCTATAGCTCCGGAAATATATCCTAATACTGCAGAATGTTGGGCGAATTCATGTTCAGATCTCAAGTACGGTTTGTGACCATTTTTTTTATATTTTTCAGATAATTCTTGGCAATAATCTTCAATAGTTTCATTATTATTCGTATCTAATTCATGTATTTCTACATTCATTAGTTTTTGAAGTAAATAGTTTCCCTGTTTTTCTTCATTTGGACCTTTACCCATTACCACTACATATTTTATTCCAGCTTTAACACATGCTGCGGCGTTTATTCTGGAATTATTTGATACTTTGACATTACTGTTAATAAAAATATCACAATCTTTATTAATAACATCTCCTATTCTAAATTCTAAATGTCTGACTTTATTTCCTCCAAAAGCTAATCCACTTAAATCATCTCTTTTTATATAAAAATGTTTTATTCCAAGCGATTTTTCAATATTTTTACATTTGTGTAGCGGAGTAGGGAAATCGCCCAATTGAAATCTGGGAAATTGATCTATAAGTATATTTAATTTTTTTAATTTTGTATCGGACATTTGAGTTTTATTTATTTGCCCACCATTCAGATGGTTTTTTACGGTTTCCAAAAAAACTATCTAACTTCAGGAGGATATATCTAAAAGGAGTGTTTGCTAACTTTATTCCAATTTTATGTATTAATTTGTCAAAAGTTTTATTATTTTTTGTTTTACTTTTATTTTCTTTATTCATTTTTAATAATTTAATTAATAGTTATTATACTTAATAAGCTACATATACCTACTATTGATGCTACTATTATTCCAACTAAGAATGGTTTTAAACCTAGACTTTTGATTGATTTTATATCAGTTGTCAAACCTACTGATACCATAGCAACAACTAACATGAATTTAGAAATTGAAGTTAATTGTTTTGTAAAAGTTTGCCAGTTATCATCGCTGATAATATCTGAATAATTAACAATAAAATCTCCTGATGTTCTTAAAAGGCTCATAATAAAGAATCCTATTATAAACAAAGGTATAAGTTTTGAAATCTGTTTAATATTAATATAATTTTTTTGTGAAGAAGATTCTCTTTGATAAAGTATTGTCATTAATGGAATCACAACAATCATACTTAAGTTTCTAACAAGTTTTACTGTAACAGCATATTTCCCAACATTTACCGTACCGAATGTTTCATCGTATATAAATCCAGCGCCTGTCACTTGAGCTGTTTCATGTATAGAAGTGCCAAGAAATAATCCGGCAGATTTTTCGCCTAGTTCTAAGAAATTGGACAAAAATGGATAAAAAAGCATTGCGATTATTCCAAATATTGTTATGACTGTAATTGCATATGCTATTTCTTCTTGTTTAGCTTTAATTCCCGGAGCTGTAGCTACTATAGCCGAGGCTCCACATATACTTGTTCCCACAGCAATTAAAACACCCAATTTATTAGGCAATGAAAGTAATTTGGTTAAAATATAACCGGCTAACAAACCTGATAATATGCATAATATAATAATAGGTAAACTAGAAATTCCAAGAGAGAAAATCTCAAATATACTTAATCTTATTCCTAAAATAACAATACCAATTTTGAGTATATTTTTTACATTGAAATCTAAGCCTTTATTAAAGACACTTTTTATACCAAATATATTTTTTACAAATATACCGATTACTATACCTAGTAGAATAGGGCTAATTAGTGACTTGTATCCTATTAAATGATTTGAATATTTAGCTCCATAATGTGAAAATATTGCTACTATTATTCCTAGAATAATACCTGGGACAAACTCTTTTATGGTATCCCAAAATGTTTTATTTTTTATATATATGTTTTTCATATTAGGAATTTTATAGATGTTGATTGTTTAGCTATGTAAAAAATTTATTATATCTCCGTCATTAACAATATATTCTTTGCCATTACCTTTTACCTTGCCTTCTTTTTTACAATTATTCCATGAACCTAATTCAATGAACGTATTATATTCTATAACTTCGGCCCTTATAAAACCTTTAGATATATCTGAATGAATTTTTGAAGCTGCTATTAAAGAATTATCTCCCTTATTGATTTCCCATCCTTTGATTTCTTGTTCTCCTGCAGTAATAAAAATTATTTTACCCATTGCTTTAAATAATGATTTTAAAACTTTATAATCTTGCCTTGGTTCTATATTTAAACTTTGTCTGAATTCTTCTGATTCATTTTCAGACAATTCCGAAAGTTCCATTTCTAACTTTGCAGGATAGCAGTATTTATTTTTGATTTTAGTGATATCGCCATTAGATTCAATGATACTTCTGTCTTGATCATAATTTAGTAATACAAATATAGGTTTCAGTGTTATTAAATTATATCCAACTAACTTTTTAAGTTCAGTTTTAGGTAATGTATAAGAGTTCAAAGGCTGTCCTTGTTCAAGGTGTAATTTGAGAGTTTCTAAAAGTTGGATTTCAGCATTAATATTTTCTAATTCTTGTTTTGTTTTTCCTTTTGTATTGTTTTTTCTTCTTTCAATTATATTTTCGATAATTACTGTGTCTGAAAAAATTAATTCAGTAATTATTTCATCGATATCACTAAGTATTTGATTGCTATGATTGTTTTCAAAGCATCTAATGACTAATAATAATCCGTAAGAATTTTGAATAGATTCTATTTCTTTTAGTTCAGTAGTTTTATTATTTTTAATTGATAATATATTTACTTTTTTAAAAGATATTTCCGGATAAGATAATTTATTATGACCTAATAATTTCCCAACTTCTTTTAATCTATCGTCATTAATTTTTAATGTACATATTTCAGGTAATTCCTGGGAGTCATTAAATTTTATAAGTGATTTCAGGAATGTTGATTTCCCCGATTGAGGTAACCCAAGTACCGAGATATCCATGTTATTAAGATTGTAAAAGTTTAGCTATACTTTCACCTACAATTTTATCTTCTCCTGGGTTTAATGCCCAAGGAACTAATTTAATTGTGTTTCCTTCATGATTTTGCCCATTTCTTGTCCAAATAGGAGTGTTTAAAGATTTAAGTTTTTCCACCAGGTCTTCAGCTGAAATACCTGTAATATTTTCATCTATTTCTACTTTAACTCCAAAAGGTTGATTCCCAATAATATTATTAATGATTTTTGCGTTTACTCCCTTTATATTTTGCAGAGGGGCAAGCATTACACTAGATTGTTTTTCTGCTAAGGCTAACCTTTCTTCATGATTCATTGTAACCCATTCATGTACAGCGACAGTTACACCAATTATTTCTTGCCTATCAACTTTCATTGGTCTGCCAATACCTCTGATTCTTCTTCCTTCGTATCCTGTAAATGATTGTTTAGTTATTTTTTCAATCATTTCATTTGTTCCAAGAGCTAATCCAACAGATTGAGATGCTCCCATATATTTTGCAGCAACAACTTGCGCATCCGCACCCATACGTACATATTTACCTAAAATATCAAGTGGATAAATTTGAGCTGCAGCATCAACAAGCACATATATATTATGCTTTTTTGCTATTTCTATAACTTTTTCTAAACTTAGAGGATTTGTCATTATATTGTTACCAACTACTGTACCAGGAGACATTTCATTAGCTACCCACAAAACTCCACAAGTTTGATCAGTTATAGCGTTTTCAAAATCAGATTCACTCGCTTCTTTTTCATCTCCAAATTCAACAAATTTCGCACCTGAAACTTCGACACATCGGTCATACCAATATCTTTGGCATTTCTGAATTAGCATTTCTCCTTTCATACCAGCTGTGTTAGGTAGTTGCTCTATGAGATCATCATCGTTTCCTGCCATAAAAGCTGCTCCAGCAAGAGCTAATGCAGCTCCTGCTCCTGATGTAACATAAGCTGAAGGTACATCACAGTATTCTGCTATTTTCTTACCTACAACTTCTTGAAGATGAGGTAAATGTATATAAGCAGAATCTGCACGATCCATAGCTTCTTTAACTTCTTTTTTTGGTGTCGACCCCCCTAGTAATGTTACGCTACCCATTGCATTTATTACAGGAGTTGCTCCCATTTCTTTGTATATTTGTCCAAGAATATCTTCTGCCATATTTAACCTCATTTTTTTATGTTTTAATTTTTCTTTTTAACTTCCATATCAGACATTATGTTAAACAACTCATATTTTTCATCTTTATTAAGCTCTCGAAAAGGAGGTCTTACAGGGCCTCCGGTTAATCCGACATATTCTAATGAAGCTTTTATTATTGCAGCGTTATGCCAATACTTCGATGCTTTCCAAAATTCACCATGAAATTTTGCCATATAAGGAGTTATTTTTGCATGTTCTTTATCAGCTTCTTTGTATTTACCATCTTCAAGTAAATCTAATATTCCTAACTCAAACTCTGGCCACCAACTAGAAGGACCAGATATCCACCCGGTAGCTCCGTGCATATGAGATACAGAAGCTAAGTATCCTAATGAATTGTCTATAAATGCAAAACGTGGAGCAAATTCTTCAAGAGCAACTATAGTGTCATTGAAAATATTAGGGCTTCCATATTTCAAAGATACTACATTATCAATATTGGATAATTTGTCAATTATCGGAAGTGTTAGATTGGTACCCAGTCCTACACGCCACGACTGATCATAAATAACTAATCCAAGATTTGTTGATTCTGCAATTATACGATACCATTCACACATGGCTTCTTCATCCAATGCTTCATAAAAAGGGGGAGGTACCATTACATATTCTGCCCCGGCTTCTTCAGATTGGTTAACAAGATCTATAACATCATTAGGGTTTATCCCAGCACATCCCGCAACTATTGTTATTTTCCCTTTCCCAATTTCAACAGCAGATTCTACTATAGATTTATGTTCTTTAGGTGTTATATTCAGATACTCTCCAGTACCACAAGGGACAATCCAAAATCCTCTTCCGGTACTCATTCCTTCATCAAGCGTATATTGTAAATTATTTTTCAATCCTTCAAGATCAAGATTTAAGTTTTCGTCAAAAGGTAACATTATTAACGAAGCTGGCCCCTTGATTTCACTTTTAACTTTATTTATATCCATGAGATCATCCTTATGATATGTTTATTAGATATTTTTACAAATAAATTAAGATATTTAAATACTTAATATAAGTGATTTGAATCATTTTTAATAAATATAATAATTATCAGTAGCAATTAAATCATTTTAGGAATTAAATATTCCCAACCAAGCGCCATTATATGCACTCCATCAATTCCTTTCATGGCTTTTATTTCTGAAATTATATCTTTGCTTATTTCAATACATGTCTTTTGAGGATCGTCAGTTATTTTCATTAAATTAATAATATTTTCAGGGACTTGTATGCCTGGCACTTTATTATTTAGATAATTTCCCATCTTTGCAGATTTTACAGGGATATATCCGGCAAATATTTTAATATTTTTATCTTTTTTTATTTGAATAATATTTTCTAAGGTTTTAGGGTTATATATAGCCTGTGTTTGAAAAAAAGTTGCTCCATTTTTAATTTTGTTTTCGAATTTAATTAATTCTTTTTCAAGCATATTTGAACCAGGATTTACTACCGCACCTATATTAAAATTTGTAACAGAGTCTAATTTGTTATTAGCATAGTCATAACCGTTATTAAGTTTAGTTACTGTTTCTATTAATTCTTCAGAGTTAATATCAAACACATCTTTTGCATTAGGATGATCTCCGTATTTAGCACTTTCTCCTGACATACATAGAATATTATTTATTCCTAATGAATATGCAGCTAATAAATCGGATTGTATTGCCATTGAATTTCTGTCTCTGCAAGTAATTTGATAAATTGGTTCTATATTATGTTCTATTAATTTTCTGGCTAAACCAATTGGTGCCATAGTCATTTTAGAATTATGATTATCTGTAATATTAAATGCATCGATCATGTTTAAATCTGATGCTGTATTTATTAGTTTTGATAAATCAATCCCTTTGGGTGGAATAAGTTCTGAAGTATAAATAAATTTATTTTGATTTAATGTTGTGAATTTTGCAGGCATTATTTTGAATGTTTTAAAGTGAGTTGAAATAATAATTTTATATTATATACTCAGGAGTTTGATTAGCTATACCTAAATTGTTTAAAACATGTCCTACAGAGCTAGTTTTATTCAATGAATAAAAATGAATACCAGGGATATCGTTGTCTATCAGTTCTAAAATCTGATTGGTGGCATATTCAATTCCAAGCTTTGTTGTTTCTTTATCGTTATTAATTGAATTCTCTAATTTTTCATTTAGTTTTAGAGGAATTTTAGATCCACAAAGTTTTGTAAATCTTCTTATTTGTTTTGTGCTAGTTATAGGTAATATACCAGGGATAATGGGTATTGTGATTCCATTCTTAATAGCTTTTTCTTTGAATGATAAAAAATCTTTATTATCAAAGAAGAGTTGTGTTATTAAGAAATCTACTCCTTTATCCTGTTTCATTTTTGTAAATTTTATATCATCAACAGAATTGTTTGATTCAGGGTGGAATTCAGGATAACAAGCTCCTGCTATACAAAAGTTACTGAAATTGGATTTTATTATTTCAATGAGATCAGTTGCATGTTTTAAGTTGTCTTTTGAAATAGTCATATCTTTGGGAGTATCTCCTCTTAATGCAATAATATTTTCAATATTTGATAGAGTTAAATCTTTTAATATATTTATAATTTCTGTTTTATTGTGCGCGATACAAGTTAAATGTGACATTACTTCGAATTTATCAGACAATTTTGCTTCTTTAGAAACCTGTGTAGTGAGTTGTCTGGTATTACCTCCCGCACCATATGTGAAAGAAACAAAATCTGGATTGTATGTAGATAATCTATCAACTGTTTCATATAATCTGGGTAGGTCTGAATCCCTTTTTGGTGGAAAAAATTCAAAAGAAATTGTTTTTTTTGAATTTAAAATGTCAATTATTTTCATTTATATTTCTTGAGATATGATTAAACTTGATAAAATAATAAATATTATTAATGTGTTAGTATTATTGCAAATAGATTAACTAAATATCTCCTTTTTGCAAATGAATTAAAGATCATAAATGAATTTAAAAAAAGTATTTTTTAATAATAGCTTTAAAAACACATCTTATATTTTAAAATCAGATTTAACTAATGAATCAATATTAATAGATGTCCCTGAAGACCCTTCTCCAATTATAGATAATATTTCAGGCCTTGATATTAAACTAATATTATTAACTCATCATCATTTAGATCATACTGGTGGGATTAATACCTTAAGAAAACATACAAATGCACCTATAGCTATTGGAAAAGATGATTCTGGTTCTGAACCTGATGACAGAATAGCATATATCAATCCTGATATAGAAATAAAAAATGGAGATACTTTTAATTTTGGTGAAGAAAAAATTTCATCCATTTCAGTTCCAGGGCATACTAAAGGTTCTAATTGTTTTTTAATTAATAAAAGCTTATTTACAGGAGATGTGATTTTTCCGGGTAGGGCAGGGCGGACAGATAGTGAGGAACAGTTTGATTTATCTGTAAACAGTTTAAAAAATACATTGTATTTGCTTGATGAAGATATTGAATTTTATCCCGGACATGGAAAAGGAGGTGAAACTCTAAAAGATTTTCAGAATCAATTCAAGTATTTTTTATCTAATTCGTACAAGAAAGGGATGCATGGTGTTGTATGGTGGGTTGATGGCTATAAAGAAGAATGGTAACTAGAAATAAAAATATTTTTCTCTTTGTAGTATTGTGAGCTATTATTTTTGAAGATTTAAAAAAATCTATAATTACACATTTGATTTAGATTCTGATTCCTCGAATTTTCTTATTTCAGGTAGAACTTGTGTACAGAATAATTCAATAGATCTAAGAGATTTTTCCTTATCCATTCCAGGAAATCCAAAATTACCAAATATATTCTTAACTCCTTTTTTATGGCAAATTTTTAGTTTTTCAATTAATACTTCAGGCGTTCCTCTTAAGAGAGGGATTTGATTGTTTTGCACCAATAATCCTTCTCTGTCTTTTTGTCTGTTAACCCATTCTTCGTAACCTTTAGGAATACTTCCATCTTTAGAAATAGGGGTACCAATTTTTGACAAAATTTTCAATGAAAAATCATCATATCCTTTTGGATCATTTATGGCTTCTTCCATTGTTGGGGCAACATAAATAGGAAGTTGAACAGGAGGATCAATATGCTTATGTTTATTACCATATTCATCCATTTTTTTTCTCCATGTTTTTATCACATCAGGTGCTTGTCCTAAAACAGCAGTTGGGCCTCCGACCATCACAATATGTCCATTTTTTGCTGCAAAATCTATAGTTGCAGGCGTGGTACTTACTGCAACATAAATTGGGATTGGATTTTGTATTGGTTTGGGAATTATCCATATGTCTTCTACATTTGTAAATTTACCTTTGTAAGTTAATTTTTCTTCTGTCCATGCTTTGACTATTACATCTACCCCTTCCCTAAATCTATCGGTTGCTTGTTCAACATCGACACCTAAACCTTCAAATTCCTGCAGTTGATATCCTCTTCCTATCCCTAAGTCAAATCTGCCTTTACTGAGTATATCTATCATTGCTGATTCTTCTGCTACAAGGATTGGGTTATGAAAAGGAAGAACAGTAATTGCTGTTCCAATTCTTATTCTAGATGTATTTGCTGCAACATACCCCAAGAATGAAAAGAATCCGGATAGTAATCCATGTCTAGAAAAATGATGTTCGCCAAGCCATGTTTCATCAAGGCCTAACTCTTCAGCCAACATAATTTCTTCTAAAGCATTAGTTAATGATTCACTCGCGGTTTGAGATTCATGTAATTGTACGGTGTGAAAGATTCCAAATTTCATAATTATATAAACCTTTAGATTGTATTAAGTAAATGTAATGATAATTAAATAGATATTAGAGTTTCAATACAATTTTACAATTTTTTGCTTGTTTGAGTATAATTACCTGAAATGGATTGGAATTTTTTAATTAATGTATTTATTTTTATATTTAGATCTTCGTAAACTAATTCACATTGTTTAGTGTGAATTGATTCTGTATTCCCAGCGGTATCCATTAAACCAGTTAATCTTGCATTATATGAATCAGCAAAAAATGCTCCGTCAGTAACTCGTCCAAATCTTTTACCTTGGGAATTTTGATCTGGTTCTGCATTTTGGTCATCTTCATATTCTGCATAAGAAGATAATTTTTTATCTATATAATCTAATTCGTTTAATGAGAAATTTCTTTCATCAGCTTCTATTATTGTATTTTTTTTGATTTTAGATTTTAGTTTTCTTATAGAGTTTACAGTTGAATTAACATCAGACAATTTATTTCTAACATTCAATAGAAATTCAGTTTGTTTACTTAATTCATGATTATTGTTATTAGCGTATACCCCAGGTATTATTTCACAATTTGTTGATATTATTTTCTCATCTGTATTTAACTCAATAATATAATTTCCTGGCTGTACATAAGGTCCTTCCAATGATAATGAGGTTTGCCCTGAGAATCTGCGTAATTCACCGCCTTCAGGAATAAGATCATCTGCTATCTGTATAGGTCCAGGGTATCTTATATTCCATTCAAATTGATTAAATCCTTTTTTTGGTCTGAGGCATAAAGTTTTGTAAGTATTATCATCTTGAACCCCTAGGATATCTTTATTAGAGAATTTATTTATAATTTCACCACTACTATGTTTAATAGTAATTTTGATAGATTTATATTTTCTTGGATCCTTGGGTAGATAGTATTTTATAATTAGTCCGGTTGGTGTGTTTTGTCCCGCATCTAGAGAATTGTATTTTATATTTCCTTCTTTTGTCTGATATTGGTAATAAATATTTTCTATTCCTAGTGCCCATGAAAACTTTTTGGTGTTAGTACTAACTTTATATGTATTATGTACTCTTTGGGGCATAAATAATCTGGCTTTTGAATCTTGAACATGTATTAATTCATTATTGATTGATGAATTTTGATTTGTAAAATGTGATTTATTTTTCCTAATAAAAGAAAGGTCATCTAATATCCAAAAAGCTCTTCCTTGAGTTCCTAAAATGAGATTATTATTTTTTATTCTTAGGTCATGAATGGGTACAAAGGGTAGATTGAAATTCACGTTAATCCAATTTTCCCCTTCATTTACAGATAAATATATACCATTTTCTGTTCCTAAATATAATATTTCTGGGTCAAACGGATCTTCTCTTATACATCTTGCATAATCTTCAGGGTCAATGCCATTTATTATTTTTTTCCAAGTTTTGCCAAAGTCTTTAGTTTTAAAAACTATTGGTTTTTTATCACCATGCTGATACCTTGAAGCAGAAAAATATGCTGTTTTTGAATTGTGTGATGATGGTTCAATGTTCCATATTGGTGTCCATGGTTCTAGATCTTTTGGTGTTATATTATTCCATGTTTTGGAATTATCTTTTGATAATTGTATAAGACCATCATCAGTCCCTGCCCATAATATATTTTTATCCACAGAGCTTTCTCCCAGTGCTGATATATAACATCTTTCAAAAGGAGCAATTTTATTTTTAGGTGCAGATTCCCATTTGTTTCTTGGAGTTCCGGAGGATCTTTCTGATGATTTGGGATCAATGTACTCTGGATCGT
Source organism: uncultured Chloroflexota bacterium (assembly GCA_950054395.1). Classification (GTDB taxonomy): domain Bacteria; phylum Chloroflexota; class Dehalococcoidia; order Lucifugimonadales. Next base: position 45 of record CATLOZ010000017.1, on the reverse strand, counting down.
TTCTTGTTAGATCTGTGCTTATTTCAGTCCATGACTTACCTTCAT
>CATLOZ010000016.1 GCA_950054395.1 uncultured Chloroflexota bacterium | reverse complement strand
AAAAAACAATGAAATAAATAAAAATAAGAAATTAATTCTATTTTTAAAGAAGAATTTTTTCATTAAACAATGCCTTTTAAACATTTTACAATCTTTGATACTGTAGATTTCTTGAGTTGAGGATACATTGGTAATGAAAATATTTGTTGGGATAATTTTTCAGTAATTGGAAAATCACCTTTTTTATATTACAGATATGAATAGCCTCTCATCAAATGGATAGGAAAAGGATATAAAATATTACAGTAAATATTATTTTTCTTTAATTTATTTAAATCATATCCATCATAACCCACACCTGTAAGCTGAATATATTTTAAATTTTTTGCCTTTTCAATCAATTCATTTTGCCAAAGACCAGATATTACTAATACATCTGCATTATCTATGTTATTTATAAGATCATTATAGTTATATACCTGGAAAGATTTTTGAGGGGGGTCAAGTTTTTTGAATCCAATATCTAACTGATAATTAGCATGGGCAAATAATACGAAAATATCTTTATCTGATTTAAATTTGCTCATTTTTATTTCTCCTGTAGATGCTTTTTAAATGTTTGTATATTGGAAGATCTATTATATTGTTTCTATATTTAAATGTTCCAATGCCCTCTGAGGTTAATTTTTCAAATTTATTTATTATAAAAATGATTTCATCTTTATTATATTCTGATGCATTAAAAATATCATTAATGATATCTAATTGAGTTGGATGTACTGCAAATTTTGCTTTAAAACCCATTGATTTAGATATAATACATTTCTCTTTAAATATATTTATATTATTTATATTTAATTCGGGAGTATCTATTGGGTAGCAAGATAAGGATAATGAATCATATACAAAGCGTAATTTAATATAATCAATTAATTTGTCTGCTTCTTCACTATCAATATTTAAACTTAAACCAAGATCATATTTTCCAAATGCTATTCTAGTAATGTTATTATCTTGAATAATTGATTTTAAATTGTTAATCCCATCAATACTTTCAATTAATGGGATTACAGATATTTTTTCAAGTTTACTTTTATTAATATATTTTATTACATTTTTAACTGATTGAGCATTTCTAACACCTGGAATGATTAATCCATTTAAATTAAGTTCAGTGAGTTTTGTTATTTGTAATTCAATATCTAAGTATGAAGTGTCAATACGAGGAATAATGATTTTATCTTTAACTGAAGTTGATTTTAACAAATTTAATATATTTTCTAAGGCATTATGTTTTTCATTGTCAGGTACTGAATCTTCAAGATCCGGTACTATAACAGTAGCATTGCTATTAATAGCATTATCTATATATTTTTGTATGTTAGAAGGACAAAATAAATATGAACTCATGATATTATAAAATTTCTGTTTAGTTTAGGTATTATGAATAGTAGGCAAATTATAAATCTAGATTCAATAATAAAATTACATGCTAAAGAAAATCCATCTAAAACTGCATTAATTTTCGTTGATATAGATAAAAATATTGAAGAAACAGTTACATATCATGAATTAGATATTTTAATATCTAAAACTTGTAATTATTTAAAAGATAATAATTACAAGAAAAATGATAAATTATTAATTCATATTCCAAATTCTATTCCTTTTGTTATTTTATTATTAGCTTCTTTTAGAATGGGCATTGTTGCGGTAACAACAAATCCTAACTTAACTATCAGGGAACTAAATTATCAATTCAAACAATCTGGTTCAAAAAATATAATTTCTATTCAATCTAATCAAAATAATAATATTTCTTCATCAAATGTCACACTTAATAACAATACTCTTGTTGATTTTATGAATTTAATTAATAAATTTGATAATAAATTTGCACCTGAAAATGTAAATTTAACTGATGAAGCAACTGTCTTATTCACATCGGGGACAACAAATTTACCTAAAGGAGTAATTTCTACTCACTCCAATTACATAAATAAAATCAAAAGTGTTAGCAGTATATTAAGATTAAATTCAAATGACAGACATTATTTAACTTTGCCATTGTTTCACACAAATGGTCAATATTCATTACTTGCTGTTCTCTTAAAAGGTGGATCTGCTGTCATATGTTCCAGATTTTCAGCAACTAACTATTTTAAAATTGCAATTAAATACAAAGTAACTTTAAGTACGTTATTTGCATCTACTATAAGAATGTTATTAATTTCAAAAAAATATAAATATGAACAAAATAATAATATTAGACTTATTATGTTTGCACAGTCAGTATCCGAAGAAGAATTAAAACAATGGCAGAATAGATTTAAAATTAATTTAATACAAATCTATGGTATGAGTGAAACCACAGGAATGATTTCTGCGAATCCTATAATCAATCCAAAAAATATGAGCATGGGAAAAATTCTTGATATCTATAAATATAGAATATTGAATGAATATGGAAAAAATACAAATCCATTTGAAGCAGGAGAGCTTGTACTACTTGGGATCCAAAATGAAACCTTAATGAAAGGGTATATAAATGAAGATGAAGCAACATTGCAAACTATAGTTAATAATGAATTATATACAGGTGATATTGTTTACAAAGATAATGAAGAGTTTATATATTTTGTAGATAGAAAAAATGATGTCATAAAAAGAAGTGGCGAAAATATTTCAACTATTGAAATTGAACATGTTATTTTAAATCATTCTAAAGTAAAAGAAGTAAGTGTTGTTGGATATCCTGATAAGATCATGGATTATAAAATTTTTGCTTTTATAATTCCAAAAAATAAAGAAATAAGCACTAAAGAAATTAAAGAATTTTGTAAAATAAATTTAGTTTCTTATAAAGTCCCAGAAAAAATTATTTTTGTTGACAAATTTCCTTTAACCGCTGTAGGAAAAATTCAAAAATATAAATTGAAGGAGAAATATAAATAATGTTTTATGAAGTAACAGACAAAAATGACTGGTTAACACATTTTAAAAGCTTGATTGTACCAAGACCAATAGGTTGGATAAGTTCGAAAAATAATAATGGTCAGATAAATTTGGCTCCATATAGTTTTTTCAATGCAATAGCTACCATTCCACCTATGGTTGTAATAGGGCCTGGTGGTTACAGTAAATCTGGCAATAACAAAGACACTTTGTTAAATATAAAAAATAATCCTGAATTTGTATGTAATTTTGTTAGTTGGGATGTAAAAGATATTATGAATGAATCATCATATTCTTTTGATAATAATGAGAGCGAGATTGAAAAATTAAATATTGAAACTGAAAATTCGACTATGGTTTCTATTCCTAGAGTTAAATTATCTCCTGCTCATTTTGAATGTACATTATTTAAAATTATAGATTTACCCTCTGATTCCAAGGGAAATCCAAATCACCTTATAATCGGTAATATAATAGGAATTAATATTTCAGATAAAATTATTAAAAACGACAGGATAGATATCGGCGAATTAAAACCTATTTCTAGAATGGGATATGATGAATATGCTTTGATAAATACTATATTCAGTATGAAAAGGCCAAAATAATGGATTATACTTCCAATGATTATCTCAAGAATATGTTTAACCTCAGTAATAAGAATATTATTGTTATTGGTTCGGGGAGTGGGATTGGCAGATCAGCATCATTAGCTATAGCTGCACATGGTGGTAATTTAATTTGTGCAGATATTCAAAATATTGAAAGTACAATAAAAGCAGTGAAAGAAATTAATTCAGAAGTTAATGTTATTCCATTTGAAATTGATATTACAAATAAATCAGAAATAATAAAACTTATGGATGAATACGACGTTATCGACGGCGTAGTATGTACACCTTCTATAAATGTTAGAAAATTATTGATAGATTATACAGAATCTGAGTTTGATAAAGTAATTTCATTAAACCTAAAGGCTACTTTTAATGTTTTACAAGCATCTGTAAAAAAAATGAAATTGAATAATAAGGGAAGTATAATTGCATTTTCAAGCATAAGAGGCAGCGTTGTTGAACCAGGGCAATCTGTATATGCTGCGAGTAAAGCTGGTACAGAAAAATTAGTCAATACTCTTGCAGCAGAAATGGCTCAATATAATATAAGAGTTAATACTATATCTCCCGGGCCAGTTATGACTCCATTAACCGATCAATTACGCAATGACAAACTATGGAATGAAGCTTATACTACAAAACCTGCATTACAAAGGTGGGCTCAGCCCAATGAATTGGCCGGTGGTATAATTTACTTACTTTCTGATGCTTCATCTTATGTTACAGCCACAAATCTTATAATTGATGCAGGTTGGATTAATGTTGATGGTCGTTTTAATCCAAATATATAATCTAAGCTATGGATAAAATAAAAATAGGATTAATTGTAAACCCGATATCTGGTTTCGGTGGACCTTTAGGTTTAAAAGGCTCGGATTCAGATGATATTTGGGATCATGTCACTGATGTTTATAATTTGCCATCATTAAAAAGAACTTACGACACACTAAATAATATTGATTCCAAAATAGCCGATAAAATAGTTTTTTATACAGGCAGTGAATTATTAGGTGAATATTTATTAAAACAATTCGGGTTCAAATTTAAAATTGTTTATACATCTAAAATTCAAAGAACATCTAGAAGCGATACATATAAATTATTAAATGAATTTAAAAATCAAAATGTTGATTTAATTGTTTTTGCAGGCGGAGATGGAACAAGTTCAGATTTAATCAAAATTATTGATACTGATATTCCAGTAGTAGGAATACCAGTTGGAGTTAAAATGTATTCTTCTATTTTCCCATTAAGTCCTATATATTCCTCTAAAATTATTTCTGAATTTTGTACTTATAAAGAAATAGAATTTATTCTTAGAGAGGTTTCTGATTTAGATGATCGTAAAATAAATAAAGGAATAACATCAACAAAATTTATTGGTTACTTAAATACGCCTCTAAATTTAGATGATAATTATCTACAGGAATCAAAAGGTTCTAGCATATCAGATGAAGGTAATGAAATTGACAATTTAATAGAAGATTTTAATGATCGTTATACTAATCTGAATTCATATATTTTCGGGCCTGGTTCAACTACAAATTCAATTTTAAAATCGATTGATATAGATGGTACATTGTTGGGATTTGATATTATTGAAAATAAAAAATTACTTTATAAAGATTGTGCTGAGAAAGATATTTATAATTATTTAAATACTAAACAAGCCAAAAATTCAAATTTAGTTTTAACAATAATTGGAAATCAAGGCTTTTTATTTGGAAGAGGCAATCAACAAATAAGCCCCCGGATATTAAACATAATTGATAAAAATAATTTATTGATTTATTCTACAAAAACAAAATTAGATTCTTTAAATAATGAGATTTTAATTGACACGGGTGATTTAACCACAGATAAAAAATTTACAGGTTATGTAAATATTATTACCGGATATAAATTTAGTGAACTGAAAAAATCAAAATCTGTTTATTTATGATTATTTAATATTTCATTTACTTCATTTACTTCAGTTTTTGTTAATTTCCAGGATGCAGTCCTAGCATTTGCTACTACTTGTTCAGGTTTTGTTGCTCCTGCTATTACAGAAGAAACTAATCGGTTAGCTAATAACCATGCAAAAGCTAAATCTAATAATGATTTATTTCTGGCTTTTGCAAAAATTTCTAAACTTTCAAGTAATGAAAATGTATCACTAGTAAGAATTTGACCAGCTCTTTCTTTATTTTCACCTAATCTAGTGCCTTCAGGTAAGTCTTCTCCTCTTTTGTATTTTCCAGTTAACGCCCCACTTGCTAATGGAAAATATGGCAATATTCCAATATTATAATATTCACAAGCAGGTATTAATTCCGTTTCAATATCTCTGTTCAGCAAACTATATTCAGGTTGTACTGTAATAAATTTTTCAAGATTATTTGATTTAGATGATTCTAGAGACATCGCTAATTGCCATGATGTAAAATTAGAACAACCAATATATCTCACTTTACCCGAGTCAATTAAATAATTTAAAGTCCGTAAAGTTTCTTCTATAGGGGTATTCTCATCCCAAAAATGTATTTGATATAAATCTATATAGTCAGTTTGGAGTCTTCTTAGACTATTTTCAACTTCACTAATAATATGAACTTTACCTGCACCTTTTTCATTGATACCTTCACCAACTTTTGAATAGACTTTAGTTGCCAAAATTATTTCTTGTCTTTTATTTTTAATTGCATTGCCGATATATTCTTCAGACAATGTATCTCCATAACTATTACTTGTATCAAGAAAATTTATTCCTTCATCATTCGCGGTGTCTATTACTCTTTTAGTATTAGATGAATTGAGTCTTCTTCCAAAATTATTTGTACCTAACCCAATTACAGAAACTAAAGTCCCTGAATTTCCTAAATATCTGTATTCCATTTTTATCCTTTATTTTAAATTTTTATCAAAAAAATTCACTGCTCTTGTCCAGAAATCTATTACTAAATTTGGAGCTGATCCAGATAGCATGCCATGGTTACCACCGGGATATCTTACTAACTGGACATCATTTCCCATTCTTTTTAGGGTTACAAAATATTGCTCAGCTTGTTCAATAGGGCACCTGTAGTCTCTGTCCCCAACTAATATTATTGATGGTGTTGTTACATTTTTTGCATATGTTAGAGGTGAATTAAATTGATATTTTTCCACATTATCGTGTCTTAATCCTCCCCATTGTTCTTCCCCAAATTTTATACCTATATCAGAAGTTCCGGACATTGAATTTAAATTAATACAAGGAGCACCGATAACAGCTGCCTTAAATTGATTTGTGTGTCCAATAATCCAGGAAGACATAAATCCTCCATAACTATATCCATACAATCCTATTTTATTGCTATCAATATATTTTTCTTTGGAAAGTTTATTAACTGATTCTATTATGTCGTAATAATCCTCTCCACCCCAATCATTAAGTACTGCTTTGCCAAAATCTGATCCATATGAAGATGATCCTCTAGGGTTTACAGCTATAACTATATAGCCATTTTTTGTAAATATTTCTTGATTAACTGCAATCTGATCTTCAAATCTACCATGCGGACCGCCATGTATGTCAACAATTAAAGGATAAGTGTTACTTTCTGAAAAGTTTGAAGGTAAATATACTCTCGATTCAATATCAAAACCAGTTCTGTTTATTGTAAATTTATTCATTTTAGATGGAGGGTTTTCTTTATAGAATTTTGAATTAGGAATTAATATATCGTGTATTTCATTATTCTGTTTGTTTAAAACTTTAACAACTTCTTGCATATTTCTATTATTTTCAATGAATACTGTTTTATTTGTGGAATCACATAATTGAAGAATTTTTGAATTGTTTTCATAAACTATAGATTTATTTTCACCATTAATATCAACAATTTTTGAAATCCCTTTGTCCGTATATGATACTCGCAAATTATCATTTGTCATTTTTAAGTTTGGTTGGGGATTATATGCAAATTCTTCAGTATTTATATTTGTAATTTTAGTATCATTTAAATCTATTTTAAATAATGATGAGTTTCTTCCATCACCTTCCTTATTATCTGATGTACCTATAATAAACAGAGATTTATCATCATTACTCCATGTAATGCTGCCAATACCATTGAAATATGTAGTTAATCTTCTTCTTTCAGATGACTCTATATCATATATATGAATATCTTCTCTCCAGTGTGTATCTCTCGTATCTCCTTCATCACTTATAAATGCTAAAGTTTTACCATCATTTGAAAATACAGGATGAGTATCATCGCCTCCGATATTAGGGATTTCGGTAAGTTTAACTTTGCAACATTTTTTATTCTCTTCAATACAAGAGATTGCAATTTTATTTAATTCATCTCCAAGCCAACCAACGACATCTTGTCTGTATCTTATTCTATTTACAATATATGGTTCTGATGTATCGTCTCTTTCATCAATTTCTCGGTAAGTATATGCAATGTGTGATGAATCGCTATTCCAGTTGAAAGAACCTGTAGAATCATAAGCAGATAATATGGTCTGGTAGTTTGCATGTATCATAGTTTCGTTACCATTAGATAAATCTTTTATGAATAAAGCATTAATTTTAAATCCCTGGATATGGGTCTCAATTTTTTTTATATATGCTAACTTTTTACCGTCAGGAGATATTTTTGGTGTAGAATCACTATCCAATCCGATATCTTCAGCAGAATCCTCATCATTTAATGCAATGTTCCCCTCTATTTTTCCATCAGTAATTTGAGTGATTTTATTGTTATGTAGTTCTATTTTATATATATTTGATGACCTTTTATTGCCAATTACACTGTTCAGTTGATAATAAATAGCATCTGAATTCTCATCATATGAAATCCATGAAATACTCGTTAAATTTTTTATATAATTTTCAATTAATTTTGAATGTTTAATATTATCAATAGTACTACTTTTATTCATATTTATTCCTTTATTTATTTAACATCAAATATTACTGGCTGAAGTCCTTCTTCAATCACTCTACGGCCTAGCTCTGATACATCAGTCAAATCTTCTATAGTTGCAAAATGATTTGCAGGATGTAAGCCTGCTTTACTTGCAAAAGCAACTTTATCATAAGGGATAACTATTTCTTTCATTGATTCAAATCCGGGATAAAACATTATTTCCCCTTTAGCTAAATAAATTGTATTATTCTCAAAGGGGACTTCGTCAATTTCTACTTCACCTAATTCAATCCAAACTCCAAATCCACTCCATCTTGTTTGCATTAATTTTCCTGTTAATGGTAGGGTTTTCAATATTGCATTACAGGTCTTAGGTGCCTCTTTCCATAATAATTTAGCTTTGAAATTTAATTCTTTACTTTTTATATGTAGATATTGGTTTTTCATGACTATTTATATTGAAAATTATAAATTCATACTAGTGTATAATAATTCAAATGAAAGAATCTATATTAAAATCCAAATTATCTATATCAGCTTTAAATATAGGAGCTGGGACACCTACTGATGCAGGTATGTCTTTCAGAGGAGAAACTACTCACCCAAACCCTATACAAATAGCAGGTGGAATTCCAGATTTCCCTACTTTACCTGTAAGTGATTTCACTCAAATGCTAGAACAAGCTTCTTTGGAAGAAACAGAGGGAAGTTATAATTATGGAGGATGGTTTGGTTATGATGGATTAAGAGAGCAAATTGCTAAACGCCAAACAGTTCTTGATAGAAAAAAATTGACATTGGATAATTTTATTGTACATAACGGTAGTTCTGGTGCTCTTGAAAATATATGCAAAACTCTGTTAGATCCAAAAGATGTTGTTATTGTTGAACAACCATCATATTCGGGTACTGTTAGAGCTATACGTGGTTTTAATTGTGATGTTGTTGAAGTCAAAATGAATAAAGATGGGATTGATATCGCTGAATTAAAATCAACAATTTCTAATTTGAAAAATAATGGTAAAAATATTAAATTTATTTATACCATCCCTGATTTTCATAATCCAACAGGAATTCTTACCTCAGATAAAGTAAAAACTGAATTATGTAAAATTGCTTCGTCAGAAGATATATTTATAGTTGAAGATGCTACTTACTCTGAATTATATTTTCATGAAAAACAACCCACTCCATTATTTTCTTTAGATAATAGCAATAAAGTCATCAAGCTAGGTACATTCAGTAAAATAATTTCTACAGGTATCAGGGTAGGGTGGATACAAGCTCATGAATCAATAATACAGGCGTGTTCTCAAACTAGATTTGATATGGGTAATAGCCCTTTAATTCATAGAGCATTATCTTTATATCTTTCTAACGATTTATTGGATGATCATGTTAATGAAATGAGGCAAATATACAGACAAAAAATGGAATTTTTTACTGAAAATTTAATTAATAATTGTGAACCATATGTTGAATTCCAAAAACCAACTGGTGGTTTTTTTCTTTGGGTTTCAATCAAAGGTGTTACTAATAAAGAACTTAGGAAAGCAGCATCTGATGATGGGGTAATGTTTCCCTCAGGATCTTTATTTTACATTGATAAAGATGAAAATAAATGGACTTCTCATGTTCGAATGGCATTTAGCAAATCTTCTTTGGAAGAATTAAAAGAAGCTACGGAAAGACTACAAAAAACGTTCCAAAGAATTGTAGATTAATTTAATTAGGATAAATTATAATACCACGCCCGTCCTGACCGTTTTCAAGATCATTAAATGCTTCATTTATTTGTTCTAATTTATAAGTTCGTTCAACTAACCCTCTTATATCAATTTCACCTTTTAAATAATGCTTTATTATTTGCCTAAAGCTTTCATGAGGGCTTATTGATCCGTAAAAGCTTCCAATTAACGTTTTTTGGTTACGACAAAGATCAACCATGTCTGCATTAACTGTATCTCCAATAGGTGCAATCCCAACAATAACAGTTGTCCCTTTACGTTTTGTAGATTGTATAGCTTGGTTGGTAACAGAACCTCTGCCGAAAGTATCAAATGACATATCTACGCCATTGTTGCCAGTGATAGACATAATTTCTTTAACCGGATCAGTTTCAGAAGAATTAATTGTATGCGTAGCTCCAAATTTAGTAGCAAATTCCAATTTATGATCTTTTATATCAACTGCAATAATGTTATTACAATTTAAGATTTTTGCACCCATTAATGCACTTAAACCAACACCACCCAAGCCAAATATAACTACATCTATACCTGGTTTAGATTCAATTTGATTTAGAATAGATCCGACACCTGTGGAGACTGCGCATCCTATCAAAGCGGCAACATCCATAGGAACTTCATCTGGTAATAAATATAAAGATTGCTGAGGGCAAATTAAATATTCTGAAAAAAGACCCAATTTTTGCATCTGATGAATTGATTTTTCTTCTTTTTTTAATCTTAAAGTACCGTCATATTGTTTTGTGTTTAATGCATTACTTGTTGTACATAAATTAACGAATCCATTTTGACAGTAAGTACAATTGCCACATCCTGAAATAAAAGCAGTTATTACTCTATCACCAGGTTTGAAATTTTGTACACCCGGACCAACAGATTCAACATAGCCAGATCCTTCATGACCTAAGACTACCGGCATAGGCATTTTATTGTCACCTTTCATATAATGATGATCAGATGCACATATTCCAGCTACTGAAGTTCTTACTCTTACCTCTCCATTCCTTGGCTCTTCCTGATTTAATGTTTCAATTTGCAAAGGTTTGTTTGCTTCATATAATACTGCTGCTTTTGTTTTAAATATTTTATTCTCCTAATATTTTAAATTTATATTCAAGATTGTTATTTTCATATTTAACATAATAGTAACCAGAAGGATCGTTACCTAATGGAACACCAATACTTGAGACAATTATATTTTTTATATTTTTATAATTATTTATTTTGTTTTGATGCATGTGCCCAGAAAAAATATTTACAGATTTATTGTGATTACTTAATATATCTATAATTTCAAGTCGTGATTCCTTATCAATATTCCATGTGTTTTTACTTTCATTGATATTCTCAGAATATAATGGATGATGCATGAAAATAAATAAATCTTCATCATAACCACTAACAGCATCTTTTAGTAAATTTAACTGATTATTGTAATCTTCAAAAAAGTTTTTATGATTTCTGAAGATAGATGAATTTAAAAAAATTAATTTCAAGTTATCATGTTCTACTTTGTAATAATCGGGGCCATATCTTGATCTATAAAGATTTAAAGAATCATTTGTTACTTTATCTTCTTTAGCAGGCATACAGACATCATGATTACCTGGCACTAAATAAATTTGGTGTTTATTACTATAATTTTTAATTATGTTATTAAATGTATTTACTTGTGTTTCATTATCTGGATCATTAATTAAATCACCTAAAATTATTAAAAAAACAAAATTATGTTCATTAAAAGCTTTTAACAATTTATTAAAATTTAATATCTCGAAATCTAAAGATTTAGTAGGATTCATATTAAGGAAATCTAATTTTACAAATTCTTTAGAATCCCATCTGATTTCTGATTTTTCTTTTATATTACTAAATTGTGAATATAAACCTAATTGTGTGTCAGCTGCTACGATAAATTTCATTTTATTAAGAACATAATATATATTGCAATAATGGACTATAGAGTTTAGCATTCGTCTAAATTAAAAGTAAGGTAGTTATGTTAGATTTTGAAATTGAAAGGCCAAAATACAGAGTAATTGCAATTGGCCCAATGTATGATGATGATGAACGATTTGATAAAAAACTTGAACACTTATTAAATTGTGGAGATGATGCAGGATATTTGCTAAATAGAATAATTACTGCAGATTTCCCGGAAGGCCCTTTTGGCTATGCTATCCTTCAAAAAGAAGCTGTCTGATATAGATAATTAATCCTTACTTTTGCTATATTAATTATTATTAATTTATTTCAAATTATTAATAATGAATATAAAAACCCTTGAATCGTTACAAGATAGAATTCTTTGGTTGTCCATTCAATTAGTTAATCATGCAAATACTATTAGAAAAAATAGAACTGATTTAAAAGTTGGCGGCCATCAAACATCAAGTAGTTCAGTAGTAACAATCCTTACATATTTGTATTTTGAATATCTTGAAAAATATGATTATGTTTCTATCAAACCGCATGCATCTCCTGTTTTTCATGCTATACAATATCTTATTGGAAATTTAGATAAAAAATATCTTACTTCTTTAAGGGAATTGCATGGCTTGCAATCATATCCAAGCAGGACAAAAGATCCTGATCTTGTTGATTTTTCAGGAGGTTCTGTTGGTATAGGTTCAATTGCTCCAAATTTTGCAGCCATATCACACCAATATCTAAAAGATCATTCATTGCTTAATAATGATTTAAACAATGCAAGATTTATCAGTTTATTAGGCGATGCAGAATTAGATGAAGGTACTATATGGGAAGCTATAGCAGATCCAACTATGGAAGATATTAATAATATTATTTGGATAGTCGATTTAAACAGACAAAGCCTTGATAGAATTATTCCTTTTATTAGAGTCAAAACCTGGCGACAGATGTTTGAAGCTAATGGATGGGATGTAATTGATGCAAAATACGGTAAAAAATTAGAAGATGTTTTTGATTTACCAAACGGCGAATTAATGAAACATGCTATAGACGATATGCCGAATGAACTATATCAAAGATTGTTAAGAAAATCAGAGGCTTTAAGAGAATGGCTCCCCAAAAGTGTAAAAGATTCATTGTCAATGGAAAAATTAATATCTGATTTTGATGAAGAGCAATTATATGATATATTCAGCAATCTGGGCGGGCATGATTTTTATAGTTTAGACAAAGCATTTAAACAAGCATCTAAATCAAAAAAACCAACAGTAATATTTGCTTATACATTAAAAGGTTGGAATTTACCCTCAGTAGGTGACCCTCAGAATCATTCAGTGATTTTAAATGATTCTCAAATTAATGAATTATCGTCAAATTTAAATATAGATAATAATAATATTTGGGCTAAATTTGATGTTAACAGTGCTGAAAATAATAAATGTGTTGAAATTAAAGATAAATTAACCAGAAATATTCCCGACAAACAATTTAGTATAAATTTTCCTGATTCATTTAATAATGATTACAAAAACATGATGTCTACCCAGCAAATTTTTGGATTATTGATGACTGAAAATTCGAGATTAGATGAAAATTTGAGAAATAGATTTGTTTCTATTAGCCCTGATGTGGCAAGTTCAACTAACCTCGGAGGTTGGATAAATAAAATGGGTATATGGCAATCTCATCAAACAACTGAATTGCCTGAAGAAGATTTAGTAAGAGCACTTAATTGGGAAATGTCTAAATCAGGCCAACATATTGAACTAGGAATTTCTGAAAATAATTTATTTATGGCATTAGGACAATTAGGGTTAACTGAAGAATTATTTGGTTCGACTTTAATTCCTATAGGTACTTTATATGATCCTTTTGTTCGTAGGGGGCTGGATGCTTTATTCTTTGGAATTTATTCAGGTGCTAAATTTATTATGATTGGAACGCCTTCTGGAATTTCTTTAAGCCCTGAAGGCGGATTACATCAAAGTTTAATAACACCATCAATAGGTATCGAAATGCCAGAACTTGATTATTATGAACCAGCTTTTGGAAAAGAATTAGAATGGATTTTCTTGAATGGTATGAATAATGTTTCAAAACGGAAAAGATCTATGTATTTAAGATTAACAACTTCTAAATTAAATCAAGATATATTTAATGAATATAATAATCAAAAAGATATTAAATCACTAAGAGAAGATATTATAAATGGGGCATATCTTTTTAACTCAAATATTTCTGATGATTCAGATCAATATAAAATAAATTTATTTAGTTTGGGTGCAATGTTTTCTGAGGTCATTGAAGCACAAAAAGAGCTTTTAAAAGAAGGAATAACTTCAAATCTAATTAATATTACTGGCCCAGGTCCGTTATATAGAGATTTTCATAAAAATAGTTTAGATGGGAGTCATTTATTGAAAATATTAAGTAATCATAGTAAATTACCATCAATCAGTGTTATTGATGGCCATCCTCACGCATTAAGCTGGATTGGGTCAGCTTTGGGAGTTAAATCTATATCTTTGGGAATAACAGAATTTGGACAATCTGGTGATCAAAAAGATTTGTATGAATATTATGGATTAGATAAAAACTCCATACAAGATGCTGTTTATAAAATATTAAAATTATAAAGGGAAATGTATGGCAAATAAAATCAAAGTAATTTTAACTAGTTTCGAACAATTTTATAAATATAAATATAACCCTACAATAACTGTATCCGAAAAAGTAGAAAGTATTTTGAAATATTCCAATATATTAAATATATCTACAAAAGTAATGCAATGTAAGTATTCAACAATAAAAGATGAGGTTTATCATTTATATAAAAGTGATCCAGATATAATTTTAAGTTTAGGACTCGGTGCAGCTAGAACTTCGTTAAACATTGAATCATTAGCACAAAATGAATATAATTCGCTAGCTCCAGATAATGAAGGAATTGTATTAAAGGGTAATCCAATTATTGAAAAAGGGAAAAATTTGTTAAATACTTTGAATTTAAAAGATCTTGAATCTATATCTAATAATTATGTTTCATCAGCAATTTCAAATAATGCAGGAAAATTTATGTGTAATGCAAATTTTTACTGGAATCAATATAAAATAAATAATGAAAATTTAAGTACTAAATATTTGTTTATACATATTCCATTTACGGATGAATACGTTGGAAAAGAACCAGTACTTAAAAATGAGGATTTACCAATTTTATCTAAAAATGGAATTGTGAATGCAATTGTAAATATTCTTGAACATTTAAGTAAACAGATTATTAATTCAAAGACCTCAGAAATAAAAGTTTAAAATAAAAGTTTAATTGTATAAAATCAGATAATTCATAAAAGGAAATATATGTATGGAATTTAATTCAAGAAGATCAAATATTTTATCCACAAAAGGCGTGGTATCTACAAGTCAACCTTTAGCTGCAAAAGCAGGTGCTGATATTTTAGCTAAAGGAGGTACTGCAGTAGATGCTGCTGTTGCTGCTGCTGCTGTACTTAATGTTGTTGAACCTATGTCAACAGGAATAGGAGGTGATGTTTTTGCATTGTATTACAAAGCAGATGAAAAAAAAGTATATGCTCTGAATTCTAGTGGAAGATCGCCAGAATTAGCAAATCCCGATCAATTATTAGAAATGGGGTATAATCATATCCCTGCTACATCTCCATTTTCAGTTTCAATTCCTGGGGCAGTGAAGGGATGGGATACTATAGTTAATAAATTTGGAACATTAAATCTAAAAACAATAATTGAACCTGCATATGATTATGCATTAAATGGATTCCCTGTTAGTGAAGTAATTGCAGAAGGGTGGGCAGGTTCAATAAATAAAATTCAAGAAGAATCAGATTATCCTGAGTTTTTAAATCCTGGGCCCCCAAAGTTTGCTTCTATAAAAAAATTACCTTTTTTAGCTAAATCATTAAAATTGATAATGGATCAAGGTGTTGATGGATTTTATAAAGGTGATACAGCTAATAAAATTTCTAAACATATTCAAAAACTAGGAGGATGGATAACCACAAAGGATATAAGTAATCATCAAGCTGATTGGGTTGACCCCATATCTACAGAATACAGAGATTATACAGTATGGCAGTGTCCTCCAAACACGCAAGGTTTAAATGTACTTATGGCTTTAAATATATATGAAGGTTTTAGCAAAAATGAAACTTCCGATCCTGTTAAAGAATTACATTTAAAAATAGAATCTGTAAAAGCAGCATTTTCAGACGGGTTATTTAATATCACAGATTTTGAAATTACCAAACATGTATTGCCACAATTGCTATCTAAAGATTACGCTTCTGAGAAACGTAAATATATAGATAAAATTAAGGCTGTTTCGTATGAACCAACTATTAAAGTTGACACAAGTAATACTGTTTATATAACTGCAGTTGATAAAGAAGGTAATGGGTGTTCATTTATAAATAGCCTGTATCAAGGTTTTGGTTCTGGAATTATTGTTCCTGATACCGGTATAGCATTACAAAATAGAGGATCTAGTTTTAGTTTAGATAAAAATCATCCTAATTATTTAGAACCTAATAAAAGGCCATTTCATACGTTAATGCCAGGAATGGTTACCAATACAGAAAATAATAATCTTAAGTATTGTTACGGAGTAATGGGAGGCATGCAACAAGCACAAGGACATTTCCAGGTTTTATCTAATTTAATAGATAAAAATCATTCGCCTCAATTAGCTTTAGATATGCCTAGATTTAGTGTGATACCTTGGGATGATATAGAAAAAGATGTAAAAAGAGATACTGTTTTATTAGAATCAATATTTAGCGATTCTATAATAAATGAAATCAAAAATTATGGCCATACAATAATAGTTAATGAACCTTCTCCAATATTTGGAGGTGGTCAAATTATTGAAACAAATGGTAATATAATGATTGCTGGTTCTGAACCTAGAAAAGACGGTCAAGCCATTGGCTTATAATATATTAAAAGGGAGTAATGATGGAACAAAAATTAAAAGATGAAGTAATAAATAATTTAAAATGGAGAAATATAGGCCCACCAAGAGGAGGAAGAACAGTTGCAGTAGCAGGGCATCCAACAAATTTAAATGAATATTATTTCGGTGCATGTGCTGGTGGTGTATGGAAAACTGATGATGCTGGTATTAGTTGGAAAAATGTATCAGATGGTTTTTTTAATACTTCCTCAATAGGCGCAATTGCAGTTTCAGAATCAGACCCAAATGTATTATATGCAGGAACAGGTGAAGCTTGTATTAGAGGAAATGTATCACCTGGTGATGGTGTTTACAAATCAACTGATGCAGGGCGAACCTGGTCACATGTAGGTTTGTCAGATACAAAACATATATCCAGGGTAAGAATTGATCCAACAGACCACAATACTGTATATGTAGCTGCGTTGGGTCATGCTTTTGGCCCTAATGATGAACGAGGTATATTTAAATCTAATGATGGTGGGGAAAATTGGAAAAAAGTATTATTTATTAGTAAAAATTCCGGTGCTGCTGATTTAAGTATGGATCCTGGAAATCCTAGAATATTAATAACTACTATTTGGCAAGCAAAAAGAAGTTTTTGGAAATTGGATAGCGGTGGACCTGAATCAGGCATATATATCTCATTTGACTCAGGAGATAACTGGGAAAACATAACAAAAAACCCCGGATTACCCGAAGGATTAAAAGGTAGAATGGGAGTATCCATTTCACCAGCTAAAGAGGGTAGAATTTGGGCCACAATTGAATCTGAAATTGATACAGGAGTCTACAGAACTGAAAATTACGGAAAAACCTGGAATCTTGTTTCAGATGATCAAGACTTGCAAGGACGCCCTTGGTATTATCAACATATTTTTGCTGATCCTTCAGATGAAAACACAGTATGGGTCATGAATTATAGTTGTCATAAATCAACAGATGGAGGTAAAACATTTGAATTAGTCTCAACTCCACATGGAGATAATCATGATATCTGGATTGATCCGAACGATAGCAATCGATTAATTCAAGGTAATGATGGAGGAGCAAATGTATCATTCAATGGCGGAGAATCTTGGTCCACAATTTACAATCAAAAAACTTCGCAATTTTACCATGTTCACACAGATAATCAATTTCCTTACAGAGTTTATGGAACCCAACAAGACAACTCAGCTATAAGTGTTCCATATAGAACTGAAACAGGGGCAATTACTTGGTCAGATTGTTATATAACAGGTACATCAGAAAGTGGTTATATTGTAACAGACCCAGAAAACGCAAATTTGGTTTATTCAGGGTCTATTGGAAGCTCACCTGGTGGTGGTGGTAATATGTTGAGATATGATCATTCAACCGGACAGGTAAGAATCGTTACAGTCTGGCCTGTGTTAAATACAGGTAAAGGTGCAGATGAAATGAAATTTAGATTTCAATGGACATACCCCATTCAATTTTCTCCACATGATCCTAAAACATTATATGTAGCTGGTAATATTGTATTCAAATCTATAAATGGTGGACAAACATGGGAAGAAATTAGTCCAGATTTAACAACTAACGATAAATCAAAACAGGCTGTTTCAGGAGGGGAAATCACAAAAGATACATCTGCTGCTGAAACGTATTGTACAATATATTCTTTTTTGGAATCCCCTTATAAGAAAGGTCTAATGTGGGCAGGTAGTGATGATGGTTTAATTCATGTTACTCAAGATAATGCAAAAACATGGAATAATGTAACTCCTAAAGATTTCCCTGAATGGGCTAGAATTCATTGTATAGAATTATCACCACATGACGATTCAACAGCTTATGTTGTTGCCACAAAAAACATGCTGGATGACTACAGCCCAATAATATATAAAACTACAAATAATGGAAAATCTTGGGAAAGAATTGATAAATCATTTCCACGGGATGAAATAACTAGAGTTTTACGAGTAGATAAAAATAATCCAGATATACTTTATGTAGGAACCGAAACTGGCCTATTTCTAAGTTTTGATGATGCTACTACTTGGTCAAAATTAAATTCAAATTTACCTGTTGTACCTATTTATGATATAGATATCAAAGATAATAATATGATTTTGGCTACACATGGACGATCGTTCTGGATTTTGGATGATATTACAGCTATCTCACAACTTAATGATGATATTTCTGATAAAAGTTTCATTTTAAAACCTACGGATACTTATAGAATATTACCTCCCTTTGGGTTTAGATTATTTGGTACTGGACCTGATAATGGAAAAACGTATTCTGCTTCATTAGGATCACCCGTATTAATAGAAAAATCTAAAAATCCTGACGGTGAAGTTACTGTTAATTATTTAGATTCCGGTGAAAATCCACCAATGGGTGTCCCTATATATTTTTATTTAGACAGTGAAATTGATAAAGCAGAACTTATAATTAAAGATACTAAAGGTAAAATATTAAAATCATTTTCCAATGAGGATAAAAAAAGAAAAGAAACAAAAGTTACCAAATCCTTTTTACCTTCTAAAAAAGAAAATAAATTTAATCCTAAAAAAGGTTTTAATACATTTGTTTGGGATATGTATTGTGAAGGTCCGTATAAACTTGAAGGAGAAAAATTGACTGAAGGTCTAAGTGGCCCAATGGCCTTGCCTGGCATTTATAATGTTGAAATCATAACCTCTAACAAAAACAAATCAAATTCACTTAAAACTGAAATTACTTTGATTAAAGATCCTAGAGTATCAGCTTCAAGGAAAGATCTTGAAGACCAATTTAATTTAATTCAAAAAGTTAACCAGAAATTATCTGAATTACATAATAATGTAGAAGTGATTCGGCAAAATCAATCTGAAATATCTGATTGGATTTCAAGATCTGAAAACAATGCAAATTATAATAAAATAAAATCTGATGGTGATAAATTAATTAAAACACTTAAAGATATTGAAAATCTACTTGTGTTTACAGATTACAAAGGCGCAAGAGACAGGTTAAATAACCCTGTTGTTTTAAATGTTAAACTAGCTGGATTGTTACCAGTTCTAGATAGTGCGGATTTCAAACCAACAGATCAGTCATATGGAGTATATACTGAAGTAAGTAATGAAATTGATGAACAACTAGATAAACTTAAAGCTATGCAAGAATCAGGTTTGGTAGACTTTCAAGAACTAGTTAATAATAATAATATACCTGGATTGAAAAATTTATAAAATTATTTAATATATATTAAAATTTGATTTAACTCTGGTAAACTATTCCATTGTTTGATTACATTACCATCTTGATTTAACAAGAACATAGATGGTACTGATTTATAATTATATAAATTACTGAAGTCTTTGCCTTGTAAAGTTGCTATGTCATATTCTACAAAATGAATTTTATGAGTACTTATATCGTTTTTTAACCTTTTCACGAAAGGCTTATATGCTGTGCAAGCAACTCAGTAATTACTATAAAGATAAATTAATGTATTTTGATTATTAATAATTTCATTGCTTACATAATTATACTTAGAAGAATTGTGCTGTGTAATTTTATTAAAAGTAAAAAATATAGCAAAAAATATAAAAATTAATAATGAACCGATAATCAGAACTTTACTTTTATATAAATAGGAAAATAAAAATAATGAAGACAATAAAAGAAAAATGCAAATTATTAAGGAATTATAATTAATCAGATGAAAAAATTTCATTTAAACTTTATGAACTACTCCCCCACCTCTTGGATCAGACCCTCCTGATAATTCTCCTGTTTTTTCTTCAATAGCTACTAATTGCGCTCTTGCCATCATTGGATTATATGGATATTGTTCCTGAACAACATCAAATCCCAAATCAATCAATTTTTCTTTATAATCAGATCTTATTCTAGATTCCAAAAATACTTTTCCGCTTTCAGTATGGATCCTTGGAGCAGAAACTGATTCAGTTGGTGTCATATTATAATTTATTGAATTTAATATAGATTGAAATACAGCACTAACGATTACTGCACCACCTGGAGCACCACATATAATTACTGGTTTATTATTTTTTAACACAACAGTTGGAACCATATTTGATCCTCTTGCTTTCCCGGGAGCAATAGAATTTAAGTTCCCAGGTCTAGGATCAGCTAAATTCATACCATTATTGTACATAAAACCAAGTCCAGGTGTGATAACACCTGATGCCCATCCAAGTGTATGTGTAATACCAACCCAATTTCCTTGTTTATCAACTACATTTACATGTGTGGTAGATCCTTTATCAGTATTTCCCGAATTAGGTATTACGTTATTTTTCATATCTTCAATTTTAGAATTAATATACTTTTCGTTTAAAATTTTCTCTAGAACAGGGATATCTACAAATTTTGGGTCAGCATTATAATCAAGCCTGTCCTGATGTGCTATAGACATAGCATTTGCTAATATTCGTAAATAATCAAATGACCCGTGTTCTTTTAATTCACTTTGAAAAGGTTCAATTAATTTAAACATTTGTAATACTGACATTCCAGTATTAGGAGGAGGAGGAGAGGATATAACATAATCTAAATAATTAATTTTCAAAGGTTCTACAAAATCCGGTTTATAATTTTTTAAATCTTGTTCAGTGACAAATCCGCCATTTTTCTCTATATCTTGTATTATGATTTTAGATAAATCACCTTCATAAAATTCCCTTGCACCATTTTTAGCTATACTACTAAGAGTATCTGCATAATCAGACATATTAATTAATTCACCTAATTTATATACAGATCCATCAGTTTTTGTATATTTTGATTTACTTCCCTCAGATGCTGTAAATCTTTGATAAGTATTTGGTTGAAATGGATTATTATTTTTATCTCCACCAGCATAACCAGTTTGAAAATATTGATCTAGATTAGGGCTTACAGTTAATCCTTTTTTTGCAATATCGATACTAGGTTGTACTAATTCATTCCATGGCATTGAACAATATCTTTTATGTATTTCATCGAAAGCAGATAATACTGTAGGAGTCATTATTGCCCTGTATCCAATTTCACTTCTAAAATCTTTAAATTGAAATAAATTTGATACTTCACTTCTTGTTACAGGGTCATTTGCCCACATATCTTCTGTGCATTTACTACCTGCAGTTCCCGCAAAATTAATAGCAAGTAATTTTTGTGAATTGCTATCATAAATTTGAGCTATGCCCATACCACCCATTCCACACATAAAAGGATCAAGTATCCATTGTGTAAATGCCGTAGCAAGAGCTGCATCAAAAGCATTCCCACCTGATTCTAATATTTTAGCTCCAGTTTCACCAGCCAATGGTTGAGGGCATGTAATAATTCCTTTTGTCATTTTAAAGTTGTTGCTCTATTCTATAAACTAAATCCCTAGTTGAGTCTATGCTATCTGGGCTGACTGAAACAGATGTTATACCCCATTTAACTAACCTTTCAGTAAGATCAGGAAAAAATGATGGTGCTTGTCCACATATAGATGATGTTATACCTTGTTTATTAGCAGCTGTTATTACTCTTTCAAAAGCCCATAATACAGAAGGATCTCTTTCATCAAAAGATTCTTCAAGTTTTTCGTTGTCTCTATCTACACCGAGCGTTAATTCAGTTAAATCATTTGACCCAATGGAAATTCCATTTATACCTTCATTTATAAATTGGTTTATTAATATAACATTTGAGGGAAGTTCTACCATCATCCATATTTTGTGTCCATTACTAATAGATATTTCATAATTAGATAAAATTGAAATTACTTTGCGTAATTCATTAGGTGTCCTGACAAAAGGAATCATAATAATTAGATTATTGTATTTTTTTAAAACATGTTTAATAGCATTGATTTCTAATTCAAAAACATCTTTGTCATTAATATATCTTATTGCACCTCTATAGCCCATCATAGGGTTACTTTCTTCACTTTCATATCTTTCTCCACCTTTTAAATTTCTGTATTCATTAGTTTTGAAATCTGTTAATCGATAGACAACAGGTCTTTCCCCAAAACTTTCGCAAAATATAGAAATATTATCAGACAACTCTCGTGTCCATTCATCTGAAGTACCTTCTTTTAATGCTTGTTTCGGATGTTTTCCTATATTAGCAATAATAAATTCAGCTCTTAGTAATCCAATACCATCAACATTACGTTCAGATACCTGAGGTGCAGAAATAGGATCAGCTAAGTTAACATATACTTTTGTATTAGTTTTAAATGTTGATTCCTGTACATTATCTTGTTCAGGAATATTCAATAAACCTTCATATACATTACCTTCAGAACCATCTAATGTGATATTTTGTCCATTTTGAATTTCGGAAGTTGCAGTTTTTCCAGTTTCAGAATCATATGCACCAACAACACAAGGTACTCCTAATTCTCTGCTAACTATAGCTGCGTGACAGGTTCTCCCACCTTTGTCTGTAATAATCCCGGAAACAATTCTCATTATAGGAATAAAATCTGGTGTTGTCATTTCAGTAACAAGAATATCACCTTTTTTAACTTGATCTAATTCATTTAAATCTTTAACAATAATTGCTTTTCCTGCACCAAATCCTGGACTGGCACCAGCTCCTTTAATAATTACATCTGCATTGGAAAAATCTAAACTTACTTTTTTTGTATCTACAACGCCTCTTGAATAATTTGTAACAGGTCTGCTTTGTAATAGGAAAATTTGATCGTCTTTCATAGCAAATTCTATATCTTGTGGGTAATTATAATGTTCTTCGATTAAAAGAGCCTGTTGTGCTAATCGTTTTAAATTTTTAACATTAAGTTTAGGTTTCAAACTTTCCTCAGGAGTCAAAGGAATATTAATATTTTGATTATTAATATCAGATAACGTATCAGTATTGCCATTTTCATCATTTAATGCGATTTTAAAAGTTTGTTGCATGTGTTTTTGCCTGACAACAGTTTGTGTGGATTTTTCAATAACATAATAGTCAGGTGTAACAATTCCAGAAACTACAGCCTCACCAAGGCCAAAGGCTGCTTCAATTACAATTTTATCCGGATCTAATGTGGTAGGTTCTAAAGTAAACATAACTCCGCTTACATCTGGTTGTACCATTTGTTGAATCACTACTGACATTCCAGAATCAAAATGAGCGATATTTTGGCTATTACGATAGAAAATAGCTCTAGCTTCAAAAACGGATGCCCAACAAGCTTTAATAGATTCTATAAGAGAATTTAATCCTATTATGTTTAAATATGTATTTTGTTGCCCTGCAAAGGATGCTTCCATAGAGTCTTCAGAAGTAGCGGAAGATCTTACAGCAACCCTTGAAGCACCAATTCGTTTATATTCTTTTTCAATTGTAGAAATAATATCTGTATCAAATTGAGTTTTATTAAACAATTTTTTTATTTTATTAGAAAGTTTTTGAAGTTCATTTATTTTTAATGAATTAGAATTTTGAATTAAATTAGTAATCTTTTCTTTTAGATTAGATTTATTTAAAAAATCAAAATATAAGTCAGTATTAATTGCAAAGCCTTCAGGAACATTAATGCCGGAATTAATTAATTCTCCTAAATTTGAAGCTTTACCTCCAAATTTTGGAGTAGAGGAAGAATTTAATTTTGAAAGATTTACAATTTGAGTATTATTTTCATCGGTCATTATTTTTGATTTTATACAATTA
>CATLOZ010000015.1 GCA_950054395.1 uncultured Chloroflexota bacterium | reverse complement strand
TTCTTCTTGCTACAAATCCAGGCCTATTTCTATTTACTCCGATAATTTTAGCCTCTTGTTCAGAAGTAATAGAATTTTTTGCAACACTGAAAACTGGCTTTCCAAGAATTTCATAAACTATTTCATCTCTAATTTCATCATATTATTACAAAAAAAATATTTATAAAATTGGTTACAAAAGTGCCGGTGCTTCAAATATTTATACTTTATATGGATTGAAGCCAGCTATTATTGTTGGATTGTTTGATTTTTGGATTAAGGGATTTATACCTATATATTTTTTAAATTATTTTAATGTAAATAATTTGATTTATTGTTTTTCTTTAATTTTGATAGTATTTTTTCATATGTTTAGTATTTTTGAAAAATTCCAAGGTGGCAGAGGAATTTTAAATTCATTGGGAATTATTTGTGCTGTTGGATTATGGAAAGAAGCTATTATTGTAGTTATAATTTTTAAATTATCTGAGTATTTCTTGTGGAAAAATAATGCGATATCGACATTTTTAGGAATTATAGCTTTTATTTTTCTTACCCCTTTTATTTTAGAGAATGTTTACGTTATCATTTCACTTGAATTACTATTTGTATTATTATTGTTTAAAAGAGTATTAACTAATAATATAGATTTGAAATCATTTTTGAGTTTAGATTTGTTAGTTAGTAGAATTTTGTATGACAGGGATTTAAATAACATCTTTGATTCGAGGTAAATATTGTATAGAGATTATTATTGTGGCGACCCTACCGAAAATTTAGTCAATAAAGAGATTACTATTTCAGGATGGATAAATAAGAGAAGAGATCATGGAGGATTGTTATTTATTGATTTAAGGGATAGAACTGGTTTAATTCAAGTGGTTTTTGATCCTGAAAATTTAAAACCTTCTGAAATTAACTGGAATCAATTTAGATCAGAATGGATAATAAAAGTAAAAGGTTTAGTAAAATTACGCCCTAAAGGTACCCAGAATCCAAAGTTAAATACTGGGAAAATTGAATTGATTGCTAAATCATATGAAGTTATTAATAAATCTAAAACTCTCCCTTTTGAAATTTCTGATTTCAAAGAAGAAACTGAAGAATTCTTGAGACTTAAATATAGATATTTAGATTTAAGGAGACCTCAGAAATATAATATTTTAAATTTAAGACATAATGTAATTAAATATATAAGAGACTATTTGGATAATAAAGGATTTTTAGAGATTGAAACACCAATATTAATTAAAAGCACACCAGAAGGTGCACGCGATTTTGTTGTTCCAAGTAGAAATAACCCTGGACAATTTTATGCTTTACCACAATCACCACAGCAGTTGAAGCAATTATTAATGGTTGCTGGAGTAGATAAATATTTTCAGATAGTAAAATGTTTCAGAGATGAAGATCCAAGAGCAGATAGACAGCCTGAATTTACACAATTAGATCTTGAAATGAGTTTTGTTAACCAAGACGATGTACTTTCTTTAACAGAAGATTTGATGAAAGGATTGATGGAAAAAGTAGGATTAGACAAAAAATATAATTTTCCTTTTGTTAGACTAACTTACGATGAGTCTATGAATCTTTATGGTACTGACAAACCTGATTTAAGGTATGAAATGAAGATTAATGATTTTACTGATTTGTGTAAAGACAATCAATTTAAAGTTCTTTCTGACCCCGTATCGAGAGGAGAAGTTGTAAAAGGATTAGTTGTACCAAAAGGAAGTGAATTTTCAAGGCGGCAAATAGATGACATTGTTGATTATTCTAAAGATTTAGGAAGTGGTGGATTGATTTGGATAGTTTTGGATTCAGAGTTTGAATTTAAAAGTATAGTAAAAAAATATCTGGATAAAAATTTTGTAAAAAAACTTGCTAAATTTTCTGGAGCTAAGAATGGGGATATGATTTTAATTGTTGCTGGTAAGAATAAAAATACTTTAGAGATATTAGGGAAAGTAAGATCTAGATTAGGACGTGATTTAAAATTGTATGATCAAAATGAGATAAAATTTTGTTATATTACAGATTTTCCATTATTTGAATGGGATGAAGATGCTCAAAAATGGGAATCTTCACATCATCCGTTTACAATGCCTCATGAGAAATATTTAAGTAATTTAACAGATAATCCCGGGAAAATAAGAGCTTATTGTTATGATATGGTTGCAAATGGGTCTGAATTAGCAAGTGGGAGTATCAGAATTCATAAAAAAGAATTACAAGAACAAGTTTTTTCTGTTTTAGGTTATTCGAAGGAACAAACTAATGAACAATTTTCACAATTATTAAATTCTTTTGAATATGGAGCACCACCGCATGGAGGTATTGCTCCAGGAATAGATAGGATTGTGATGTTATTGGCTGGCACTGAAAATATAAGAGATGTAATAGCTTTTCCAAAAACCCAAAGTGGTTTTGACCCTTTATTTGAATCTCCAAGCCCATTATCGAAAGAACAGTTAAATGAACTTTGTTTAGATGTTATAAAATCAGAAAATAAAAATTAAATGGTATTTAACTAGTTTTTTTTTGATGATTGATTTGAATATACTGTTTTAAATCATTTATAATCTTTTGCTAGAATAATTATTTGATTAGTAACTACTTGTATTGGAGAGGTGTCCGAGTGGTTTAAGGAGCTGGTCTCGAAAACCAGTATCTGAATTTTCAGATCGTGGGTTCGAATCCCACCCTCTCCGTATTAAATAGAAAATAGATGGAGAGGTGCTAGAGTGGTCGAATAGGCGCGCTTGGAAAGCGCGTGAACTGGCAACAGTTCCATGGGTTCGAATCCCATCCTCTCCGAGTTTAAAAATTAAAGATGGAAAAATAATGATAAATAAAAAACATTTAGTGATAGTTGAATCACCAACAAAGGCAAAAACGATTTCAAAATTATTAGGTACTGATTATGTATCTGTAGCTACAGTTGGGCATTTTAGAGATTTACCTAAAAAGAAATTAGGTATACAAATTGAAGATAAAAAATTTATTCCAGAATATGAAATACCAAGAACTAAAGATATTCAGAAGGTAAAAAAACAATTAAAAGAAGGTAAAGATAATGCATTAAATATTTTTATCGCAACAGATCCTGACAGAGAAGGTGAAGCAATAGCATGGCATGTGGCAGAATTTTTAGATTTAGATAAAAAAGAACAAAATCGAATTGTTTTTAATGAATTTACTAAACAGGCAGTTTTTGATTCAATATCAAATCCCCGACAACTTGATTTTAATTTGATTAATTCTCAACAGGCAAGAAGATTGTTAGATCGTATAATAGGTTGGCAAGTTAGCCCGGTTTTGTGGAAAAAGGTTAAATCTAAAACTTCAGCCGGAAGAGTTCAATCTCCTGTTTTACAATTTGTAGTTGAGAGAGAAGAAGAGATAGAGAGTTTTGTGTCTGAAGATTATTGGAATATTTCTGCTAAATTACAATTTGAAAATTCTGAAATCTTGGCTCATTTAAGTGATCCAAATACTAAAAAGCAAGTGAGATATAGGATTTTTAATAAGCTTAAAACAGAAGAAATATTAAAAATCCTTAATAATAATGATGCAATAGTTTCAAATTTAAAAAATTCTGAAAATTACAAATCACCCAGACCTCCTTTTATAACAAGTTCTCTTCAACAAGAAGCAAGCCAAAAATTAGGTTTATCACCAGATGTAACAATGAATTTAGCTCAGCAATTATTTGAAGGAATAGAATTAAAAGGTAATAATTCTATCGGCTTAATTACATACATGCGAACAGATTCTTTTACTATAACTCCAACAGCGATGAATAATGTTAGAAGTTATATTAAAAATGAATATGGAGATAAATATTTACCTCCTAAACCAAATTTTTATAAAAACAATCAAAGAGCACAAGAAGCTCATGAATGTATCAGACCAACAGATGTGAGTGTGACTCCTGATAAATTAAAAACTCTTTTGGTACATAGCAATGATAATTTATATAGGTTATATGATTTGATTTGGAAAAGATTTGTATCATCGCAAATGGAAAAAGCATTATATAAAGTAAGTAAAGCAACAATTATTAGCAATCAGAAATATAAAGATGAAAATTTGGTATTTAATATTGAAAATTGGACTGTACTTTTTGATGGTTATTCTGTTTTATACGGCGAAGATAGAGAAAAATCGGAAGATGAAATTGTTTCAAATTTTCTATTTAAAGATGGATCTATAATAAAAATCAAGGATGCTATTTTAAAGTATGATAAAACAAAACCCCCTTTTAGATATACAGAAGCTATGTTAGTAAGAAAAATGGAGCAAGAAGGTTTAGGAAGGCCTAGTACTTACGCAAATACAATTAAAACAAATCTTAAAACTTATTTGGTAAAGAAAAATACAAGATTACAACCAACAAAGTTAGGTAGGGCAATTTCTAAATTTTTAAAAGACAATTTTGCTACTGAAGTTAGTCCGGATTATACAACAGATATGGAGGAAAAATTAGATAAAATTGCTTTAGGCGAAATGGATTGGCAAGTATTATTGAATGATTTTTATGAAAAATTAGTAAACAGTATATCAATGGCGGAAAAAAAGGAAAGAATGCCGCGTGAAAGTGTTGAAGAATATTCTGATGAATCTTGTTCAGAATGTGAAAGACCGATGATAGTGAGATCTTCTAAATCTAATGGGACGAGATTTTTAGGTTGCTCTGGTTTTCCGGAATGTAAGACAGCAAAACCAATTATAGTTGAGTTAAATTATAAATGTCCCAGATGTTCTAATGCGAAATTAAGAGAATTACAGGGATCAAAAGCAAGTGTGTATTATGGTTGTGCTGATTATCCAAATTGTAAGTTTAATTCTAGATATGAACCTGCTGAAGGGAAATGTTTAAATGAAGAATGTAAAGCTGAAACTTTATTTATGAGAGGAAAAAGTTTGAGATGTGAAATTTGTAAATCTTTTCAAAAAATGCCAGATTCTATGAAAATTAGTAAGTAAATATAGTTATGAAAAAGAAGATTATTAAAGATTTGCTTCAATTAATTGAAGATTTTATTGCTTATTTAATAAGTTATCGAAATCTATCAAAATTTACTGTTCGTAATTATAAAAATGACTTAAAAAGTTTTAAAGATTTTATTAATTTAGATAATAATATTTTATTGAAAGATATAGATAAATCTTTAATTAGAAAATATGTGCATTATTTGAATACTAAAGGTTATAAGAGATCAAGTATAAACAGAAAATTAAGTGTACTAAGAAGTTTATTTAATTATGTTTCCACAAATTCTGATTTTGATGAAATTACAGTTCCTATGATTTCAAAATCTAAAATACAAAAAAAATTACCTTCTATAATTTCGATTGAACAAACTGATAGATTAATATCAAGTATTGATGTGACTAATTTATTAGGAGTTAGAGATCGAGCTTTAATTGAAACTCTCTATACTACAGGTATGAGAGTCTCAGAGATTTCGTCGTTAAATATTGATGATATTATTGATAAAAATAAAATAAAATTGATGGGTAAAGGCGCTAAACCGAGAGTAGTTTTTATGAGTGATACTGCCAGAACTTGGATTGATCAATATATTAAATTATGTTCACAAAAATTTAAAAATCTTCAAAATAATGCTCTATTTTTAAATAGATTTGGCACTAGGTTATCTGTTAGATCAATTCAAAATTTAGTAAAAAAATATGGATACAAATCTGGAATTGGGGTTTCATTACATCCTCATTTATTAAGACATACTTTTGCAACCCATATGCTTTCAAATGGAGCAGATTTAAGGACTGTGCAAGCATTATTAGGACATTCCAAAGTATCTACTACTCAAATTTACACTCATGTTGCAAATAGTGATATGAAAAAATCTTATTTTAATTCACATCCAAGGGTTAGTTTAAAATGAATTTATTGATTATTAATGGACCAAATTTAAATTTATTAGGTCAAAGAGAGCCAAAAATATATGGTAAGGAAACTTTGCAAGATATTTTGGATGATGTTTTTTTATATTCAAAAAATCATAATATTAATGTTGAGGCATTTCAATCTAATCATGAAGGTGAAATAGTTGATATGATTCAAAAAAGCAATGATCTTTATCAGGGATTAATTATAAATCCAGGAGCTTTAAGTCATTATAGTATTTCTATACGTGATGCTATCTCGTCAATTTCTATTCCCGTAGTAGAAGTTCATCTTTCAAATGTTTTTACAAGAGAAAAATTCAGAAATCATTCTGTTATTTCTGATGTATGCTCAAAAATGGTAGTTGGATTTGGTTCAAGTGGGTATAAAATTGCTGTTGGCTATTTTATAAATTAAAGGAGAAATACTATGTCATTGGCTTATAATGAATTGAAGAAAGGTATGGCTTTAGATATAGATGGTAAACCTTGTATTTTACTTGAATATTCAAGATCTAAAAAAGATAGAGGAGCTCCAGTTGTTAGACTTAAATATAAAGAAATTCGTACAGAAAAGGTTTTAGTTAAATCATATTCTGGATATGACATTAAAATAGAAACTGCAGATATACAAAGAGTTAGTGCAATTTATCTTTATTCAGATCGGAATAATTATATATTTATGAATAATAGTAGTTATGAACAAATAAATTTAAGTAACGAAATATTAGGAGATCGTATTAATTATTTGGTTGATCAATTACAAATTGATTTATTGTATTATGAAAATAATCCAATATCTATTGAATTACCAAATTTTGTTGATATGAAAGTTATTTTAACTGATAATGCTGTTAAAGGAGACACTACCCAGGGAGCAACAAAAAAAGCTACTTTACAAACCGGGATTATTATTAATGTTCCTTTATTTATTAATAATGATGATTTAATTAAAATGGATACACGAACATCGGAATACATAGGAAGAGTTTGAAAATGAAAAATATTTTTGAAGTATCTAGTTTATTAACTAATCTCAATAGCTTGATAGATCAGAATATTTATTTAAAAGATATATGGATACAAGGCGAAGTTACTGATTATAAAGGACCTGCTTATTCTGGCCACAAGTATTTTTCAATAAAAGATGAAAATAATATGATTAGGTGTGTATTTTTTAAGTATGCTCATATTGGTTCAGATGATTTTTTAGACGGAGATAAAATTTTAATCAATGGAGAAATAGAAATATATTCACCTACTGGGAATTTACAGTTAAAAGTTAGATCTGTTAAAAAACATGGATTAGGTGATATTTCCAAAGAGATTGATAGATTACGACAAAGATTAGAACATGAAGGTTTATTTGATTTAGATAGGAAGCGTGATATACCTTTATTTCCACAAACTATATGTGTGATAACATCAGAAAATTCTTCGGCATGGGAAGATATTAAAAAAGTAATTACTATGAGATATCCTTTGGTAAAGTTAATTTTGATTCCCACCTTAATGCAAGGTGAATATTGTATTGAAGGTGTGTGTAATTCAATTGATATAGCAAATAAAGAATCATTAGGTGATATTATTCTTTTGTCTAGGGGAGGTGGTTCTGAAGAAGATCTTATGCCTTTTAATTCAGAGGAAATCGTAAGATTTATATTTGCATCTAAAATTCCAATTGTGACAGGTATAGGACATGAAGATGACAATACACTTTCAGATTATGTTGCTGATAAAAGAGGATTAACGCCAACAGGTGCAGCTCAAATTATAACACCTGATATCAATGATTTGAAAATTGAAATTAATAGATTTTCTTTAAATATACAAAAGTCTTTAAAATATTATTTGGAATTTAAAATTCCTGAAATAGAAAAAGTAAAAATAAGATTACAGAATATTTTCCCAAGAAAAATAGAAATTTTGATTAGAAATACTGATCAGATAGAATTTATGCTAAATGATAAATTGTCTAATTATATAAAAATAACAATAAATAAACTGGAAGTTATAAAGCATTCTATAAGTGTTTTCAATATTAATGAGATGTCAAAAAAGGGATATGCTCTTGTAGAAAATAATAAGAAAAGAATAATTAAGTCAATTGATCAGGTGGAAATGGGCGAAAAATTGAAAATCTTGTTGTCTGATGGAATATTAAGCTCAAAAGTAGAAAATAAAATTAGGGAGTAATTAATGTCTGAAAATAAAAGTGAAGCAAATAAAGATTTTGATGATTTTGAACAGAATTTATTATTTTTACAGAAAATAGTTAATGAATTAGAGAATCAGGATTTATCTTTGTCAGAAACAATTGAATTGTACGAGAAAGGACAGCTATTAGTTAAACATTGTAATCAAGCTTTAGAAAAAGCCCAGTTAATTATTACTAACTATGAAAAGATTTAATTTGAGTTAACCCGTGTTTTTTAGTAAACCTACACAATCTATTTATTTAATTGTTTTATTTATAAATATATTTTTTTGGATAATTTCTGAATTAATATTAGGTGGATCTACGAATACTTTAATTGCAATGGGAGCAAATTATGCCCCTTATGTAAAAAACGGAGAAGTATGGAGGCTTCTTTTCTCTGTTTTTCTTCATTCAGGTATTTCCCATTTGATATTTAACTCAATTGCATTATTAGCTTTTGGAAATTTAATTGAACAATTTTTTGGAAAAAGAAATTTTTTAATTTTATATTTATGTTCTGGAATTACAGGCAGTGCATTTAGTGTAGCATTGAATAATAATGCAATTTCTGTAGGATCTAGCGGTGCAGTATTTGGGTTACTTGGATCATTATTGATTTACTATTTACATATTAGGAAATTTAATCCTATTTATGCCAAAAATAATTTAATTGGCATCATTATTTTACTAACAATCAATTTGTTTTATGGATTAACTTATCCAAGAGTTGATAATTGGGCTCATTTGGGAGGATTATTAGGGGGGGTATTTAGTTCATCAATTTTGCTGTATTTTAATATCAGAATTAATATTAATTTAATTATAAGTATATTAAGTTTTATTATATGGGGATGTATGATATTTTTGTTGATAAATACATAATTTAAATTAAAAGCTAATGTTAAAAATTGGATGGTTTTCTACAGGAAATGGTATAGGGTCTTTAGGTTTTATTAATTTTTTTTTAAATCAGATTAATAAAAAAGGATTGAATGCATCTTTGGAATTTGTATTTTGTAATAGAGAATTTGGTGAGGCAGATGGTAGTGATGAATATATAAATTATATTACTCAAAATAATATAAATTTAATTACCTTATCTTCTAAAAATTTTCAAAAAAAAAATAATTATAAAAAATTTTCTGACTGCAGGGAATTATATGATAAAGAAGTTCTTAAATTAATATCTGAGTATGAAGTTGATATAATTGTACTTGCAGGTTATATGCTTATTTTAAGTGAAGATTTATGTACAAAGTTTAAATTTATTAATTTGCACCCTGCTCTACCTGATGGTCCAAAAGGTACATGGGGACAGGTAATTGCGAAACTTATTGAAAATGATAAAGAATATTCGGGATTAAATGTTCATATTGTTACAAAAAATCTTGATTCAGGAAAATCAATAGGATATTGTAAATTTCCAATAAAATCTAATTTATACAATGATGCATGGAATCAATTTAATTTAGAATCAAATCATAAAAATATTATTTATGAAGATTTAGATTTATTTACTCTTATTAGAAATCAAATATTATCCAGGGAAAAATATTTATTAGTGATTGTTATAAATTATTTAATTAACAATAAGGAAGTTTTAGAGCTGTTATTTAATGAAAAACCCAATAAAGATTTTAAATCTGTTGATTTCAGTCTACAAATAGAAAAATTATTAAGCTGATTCTGATAATAAATCGTCGTAATTTATTTCAGTATTATTTTTATCATAGATGATAAATTTATTTTTGTTATTGATTGATTGTTCAGTTACTTGGATCTTTGACAAGGTGTTTTTGCCAGGTAGTTCGTACATTGCATCAATTAAAGTTTCTTCTAATATAGATTTCAAACCTCTTGCACCAGTTCCTCTTTCTATTGCTAATTTTGATATTTTTTCTAGAGCTTTATTATCAAATTCTAATTTAAGATTATCTATTGAAAATAATGTTTTATATTGTTCTATAAGTGAATTTACTGGTTTTGTTAATATGTCATATAAATGATTTTCGTTTAATTCATGAAGATGAGTAATAACAGGTAATCTGCCAATAAACTCAGGTATAAATCCATATTCTAGTAGATCTTCTGTAGTAGCATGTTGTTCTGTTTCTTGGTCATTCGAATTATTTTTATCTGATTGAAAACCGATGGAATGGAAATTCTTTTGGATTCTTTTGTTAATAATATCTTGAATTCCTTCAAAAGCTCCGCCTACAATAAATAAAATGTTATATGTGTTAATCTGTAAAAATTCTTGATGAGGATGTTTCCTGCCCCCCTGGGGAGGTACATTTGCAATGGTTCCTTCTATTATTTTTAATAGTGCTTGTTGAACTCCTTCACCTGATACATCCCTTGTTAAAGAAGGATTAGCTGATTTACGAGTTATTTTATCTATTTCATCTATATAAATTATGCCTTTTTCAGCTTTATTAATATCAAAATCTGCTGCTTGTATTAATCTAAGTAATATATTTTCAACGTCCTCACCAACGTATCCTGCTTCTGTTAGTGATGTTGCATCAACTATTGCAAATGGAATGTCTAAAATTTTAGCTAAAGATTGAGCTAATAATGTTTTCCCAGATCCAGCAGGGCCGATTAATGCTATGTTTGATTTTTCAATTGTTATATCGGATTGTTGTGTATTTTTTGTATTAATTCTTTTGTAATGATTATAAACAGATACACTAAGTATTTTTTTTGCCATTTCCTGTCCGATAATTGATTTGTCTAATTCAGATTTTATAGATACAGGATATGATATTGATGATTTGATTTCATCTGAAATTTTTTTTAGATCTTTATTTTTAATATTTGTGTTTGATAACATGTCTGAACATAAATTCACACATATATCACAAATAAACACTCGATCCGGACCTGCTATCAGTCTATTTACTTGAGTTTGAGGTTTTTTACAAAAAGAGCATAAATATTTTGTAATGTTATTTGAATTATTCAATGTTTTTTCTCATTTAATTTATTTTTATTGTTTATCAAGAACTTCATCAATAAGCCCATAGTCTTTGGCTTGGGCAGATGTTAAATAATAATCTCTATCAGTATCTTTAGCTATTCTTTCATATGGTTGTCCGCTTGACTTAGAAATCATTTGTCTGATTTTGTCTTGAAGTCTAAGCATTTCTTTTGCTGCAATTTCCACATCAGAAGCTTGTCCTTGAGCTCCACCTATTGGTTGATGCATATGGACGGTGGAATTTGGCAAAGCATATCTTTTGCCTTTTGTTCCTGCGCATAAAAGTACCGTAGCCATACTTGCAGTTAAACCTACACATATTGTGGAAACATCTGGTCTGATTAAGTTCATAGTATCTAAAATTGCTAAACCAGAACTTATTACACCGCCTGGTGAGTTAATATATATACTTATATCTCTTTCAGGGTCTTCTCTGTCAAGGTAAAGAAGTTGTGCTACCAATAAGTTTGCCACCTGATCATTTATTGGAGTTCCTAAAAATATAATTCTTTCTTTTAGTAATAATGAATATATATCATATGCTCTTTCTCCTCTGGTACCACTTTCAATTACCATAGGTATTATATTTTTCGGATTATTAATCATTTTGAAACTCCTTATTTTTTAGAGAGATCTTCAATTGTCTTATAAATTTAATTGCTATACAACGTTTTCTAGGGTCTCTTGATATAAATATTTTGACGCTTTTTCAAGTTTCAATTTGTATTCCGCTTCCATTCGGACTTCTTCTTTAGATAACTTAGGGCTGTTTTTATTATTTGATTGTTGGGTTATTAAATTTTTTTCAGCTTCAGATAATTCTTGTTCTGTAGGAGTGATATTATTTTGTTTACATACTTCTAATAGGGTGAAAGTTCTATTTAATTTTTGTAATGTTTCAATTTCTATATTTTTTTTAGTTTCATCTAGGTTTTGGTTGTTTTTAGTTAGATATTCTTCAAGAGTCATTTTGAACCTTTTTGCTAAATTTTCTAGTTGTTCTATTTCATTTTGAGTTTCTCTTTCAATCATGAGAGGTGGCAGTTCAATATTAGAAATTTTTATTAATTCATTAATTGCATTATTCTGGTATTCGTATTCTGATTGTTGTTTATGATTCTCTTCGACACTTGTTTTAACTTTTTTTCTTAAACTATTCATTGTTTTAATTTCGTTATTGGAAACCATTTTCGCAAAATTTGCATCTAATTTAGGTGAGTCAGATTTTTTTACTGAATTTACTGTGATGTTAAAATTTGCTTTATTATTAGCCATTTCTGATGACGGATGATTTTTTGAAATCTTTAAATTTAGATTTTTTGAATCCCTTTCCTTTAGGCCAATAAGATTTTTAATTAATCCCGGTGCAAATTCATCATTTTGTTCTTCAAGGATAATATCAGTGTTTTTTTGATCAAGTACAGTATTTCCATTTATTTCAATTTTAATATTAATAGAAATTAATTCCCCTGATTGTGCTTTTTCACTACTTGGAATCCAATTAGTAAATTGTTTTTGTAAATTATTGATTTGTTCATCTATTAGTGATTCAAAATCGGGATCCTTCATTTTTTCCAGTTTTATTTTATTTATTTCGCCCAATGCAATTTTAGGTTGTAAGGGTAAAATAATAGTAAATTTAATAGGATTGAAGTTTTTTAATTCTATTTTTGGAGGCATATATGATTCAAGGCTAGATTCTTTAATTGCTTCGCTTGTTTTATCAGAAAGTATATTATCTAGAGCTTCAGATAATATTGTCTCTTTACCATATTGAGATTCAATAATATGATAAGGAGCTTTTCCTTTTCTGAAACCTGGAATTGTAATTTTTTTTACTAGTTTCTTATAACCAATTTTATAATAAGGTTCTAAGTCTTTGTCATCTAAATCTACATCTAAGCTTACTTGTCTGTTTTTTTCTT
Organism: uncultured Chloroflexota bacterium; assembly: GCA_950054395.1. Classification (GTDB taxonomy): domain Bacteria; phylum Chloroflexota; class Dehalococcoidia; order Lucifugimonadales. The sequence goes on along the minus strand of CATLOZ010000015.1, from coordinate 11,744 downwards.
TACTTTGTTTAAATTTCATTATTTATATTATAAATCAAAATGTTTTGATTTCTAAGGTGTATAAAGATTATGATTGTTATAAACTTATTTAAATAGTTTAGCTATTAATTATGATTTCGTTAGATGATTATATAATTCAAAACTTTGATAATTCCACAGAAGATGAAGCTGTATTTGATATCATAAAAAATATTTCTAGTGGAATTATTCAGGTTTCAGAAATATTATTAGGCAACAATAATAAGAATATTTTTGGTGATCAAGGCGCAAAAAATATTCATGGAGAAGATGTACAAAAATTAGATATAATTGCAACAGATATTTTCGTGAAAGAACTTAAAAAATCTGAAAGCATTAAAATTATTGGATGCGAAGAACTTGATGAATTGCAATTTACAGATAATAATTCTAATCTTTCATATACTGTTATGATGGATCCTTTGGATGGATCTTCAAATATTGATGTTTCAATAAGTATAGGTTCAATTTTTGGTATTTGGAAACATATTCCAGGTGATATAAATTCAATTTTATTACCAGGTAATAAAATTGAATTGGCGATTTATTCAATTTACGGACCTAATACTGTTTTGGTTTTTGGTTATAAATCTGTGGTTTGTATGTTTATATTAGATCACTTTAATAGTAAGTTTGTTTTGTATAAGGATAAAATAAAATTACCTGACAAACCTAAATATTATAGTGTTAATGAAAGTAATTATTCGACATGGGATAAAAATATTCAGGAATATATTAATAATATTAAGAGTAATTTGAGTTTAAGGTATGTCGGTTCTTTAATTGCGGATTTTCATAGAAATTTATTAAAGGGAGGGGTATTTTTATATCCTGAAGATACTATAAAAAATAAATCTAAATTAAGATTAATGTATGAAGCTAATCCCTTAGCTTATATAAATAAATTATGCGGAGGATTATCTGTATCTAATGGGATTAATACTTTGGATATTATACCTGAAAATATACATCAATCAGTACCATTAATAATTGGTAATGCAAGCTTAATTGAGCAGTTGTAATATTTAAATAAACAGAGGTAATTATGGATATAAATAAGTTATCAGCTATAGCCAAAAGATTAGTAAGTAAAAATAAAGGAGTATTGGCTGCAGATGAGAGTTCTCCTACAATTAAAAAGAAGTTTGATTCCATAGGTATAGAATCTACTGAAAATAATAGGCGAGATTATAGAGAATTACTTTTTTCCACAACTGGAATTGAAGATTATATTAGTGGAATTATTTTATATGAGGAAACTTTATTTCAAAAATCACTAAACGGGAATTTATTGATAGATTTATTAAAGGATAAAAAAATAATTCCTGGTATTAAAGTCGATAAAAGTACAAAGAATATGACAGGTTTTAAAAATGAAAAAATTACTGAGGGATTAGATGGGTTATATGAAAGAATTGCAAACTACCAATCTCAAGGTGTGGAATTTACTAAATGGAGAGCTGTAATAACAATTGGAAATTCAATACCTACAAATGAATGTATTGAATTAAATGCAATTTATTTAGCCAGATATGCATTGATTAGTCAAGAAGTTGGGTTAGTTCCTATTGTGGAACCTGAAATTTTAATGGATGGGGATCATAGTATAAATTCTTGTTATGAAGCTACATATAAGACATTAAGTGAAGTTTTTAATCAATTAGATAAACACAAAGTTAATTTATCTGGAATATTACTTAAACCTAATATGGTTTTATCGGGAAAAGAATCTTCAGATAGAGCTAATAAAAATCAGGTTGCCGAAATGACACTGAAATGTTTTAAAGATACTATTCCTAAAAATGTTCCAGGTATCATTTTTTTGTCCGGAGGTCAATCAGACCTTGAATCTATAGATAATCTTGATGCTATAAATAAATTAGCAAAACAAACAGTCAATATGCCGTGGGAGTTAAGTTTTTCATATGGCAGAGGTTTACAATCATCCACATTAAATAAATGGAATGGAAATTCAGATAATGTTCAAAGTGCACAAAAAGAATTTATAGATAGATGTAAGATGGTATCAGATGCTAGAAATGGTCAATTATCCTGAATAAATGGATATACTTATTGCATCACATAATGAAGGTAAAATATTCGAGATTAAAAAATATTTCGAATATTTTAGTATAAATTTTTTTGATCTTAAATCACTTGATATACATGAAAGTGTTAGTGAACCATTTGATACTTTTCAACAAAATTCTTTTCATAAAGCTGATTATTATTCTGCAATTTCAGGAATGTTAGTTTTAGCTGACGATTCTGGATTGGAAGTTGAATGTTTAAATGGAAGGCCTGGTGTATTAAGTGCAAGATATGGAGGTGAGAAATTATCAGATGAGGAAAGAAATTTATTATTATTAGACGAAATTTCTGATTTTAATAATGTTAAGGCAAAATTTAAATGCGTATTAACACTTTGTCAAAGCAAACAATGGGTCAGTATTTTCGAAGGAGAGTGTGAAGGATTAATAATAGATAAATTGAAAGGGTCTAATGGTTTTGGGTATGATCCGATATTTTTTTTAGAAAAATATTCAAAAACTATTGCTGAAATAGATACTGAAATAAAAAATAAAATTAGTCACAGAGCAATTGCTTTAAAAAAGTTGTCTAAATTTTTAGAAAAGAATTTTTTGAAAGTTTAAAATAGTCTTTTTGAGAAAAAGTATAATTGTTATTTACTGTCTATCCATTTATTTACAATTTCTTCAATTTTTTTTTGCAGAACTCCTGTAGTGAGTGTTAGCTTGTCTTTTACATTGGTTAGTTCTATTAGTTTCTCTACAGTATATTCGCCGTACTTACTTCTCCCCCTGCTTTTTCTGCCTCCTAAGACCAGACGATTTATTCGTGCTGATATAATTGCGCCAAGGCACATTGGGCAGGGTTCCCAAGAAGCGTAAAGAGTTGCCTCAGGAAAACTGAGAGTTTTGATTGAAGTACCTGCATCTCTTAAAGTTATAGTTTCTGCATGAGCTGTTGGGTCAAATGTGCTGTATACAAGATTTCGGCCAGTACTTATTATTTTATCATCCATTACTAATACTGCCCCAAATGGTTGATCACCTAGTTCTAAGCCTTTAATCGCTTCATTTATTGCTATCTGCATTAACTCTGTATCATTCATAATCTCATCTTATTGGAATTTTATTTAGGATTAAAAGTTTATTCTATAACTGATGTTACTCTAAAGCCTTCTGTTTTTTTATAATAATACCTATTTCAAATCTATAATGCACTAAAGATGAGATAGATTTATAATTATAGTTAAGTATTTATAAATATTTGAATTTAGCTTTTTAAAATAAGCTGTCTAAATTCATTGAATTAATTCTTTAATATGTATATTGTCTCCTTACTATGGTTATAAAAGATAAATTTAATAGACCAATAAAAGATTTAAGGATTTCTGTAATTGATAGATGTAATTTCAGATGCCCTTATTGTATGCCAAAAGAAATTTATGGCGAAAGGTATCAATTTTTGAAAAATGATCAATTGTTATCATTTGATGAAATAAAAACAATTAGTGAAATTTTTTCAAGATTTGGTGTTGAAAAATTAAGGATTACAGGAGGTGAACCATTATTGCGAAAAGACTTACCTGTATTAATCAAAGATTTGAAATCAATTTTTGGTATTAAAGAAATAGCACTTACTACAAATGGGTTTTTTCTAAATAAATATGCATTAAACTTAAAGCAATCTGGAGTAGATAGGTTGACTGTTAGTTTGGATTCTTTAAATCCTGAAACATATAAAAAATTGAATGGGCAAAATTTAGATATCCAAAAAACATTAGAAGGAATTAAATTTGCTCAAAGTATTGGATTTGAAAATATAAAAATTAATTGTGTTGTCATGAAAGGTGTAAATGAAGGGCAAATTATTGATTTAGTAAATTTTGGAAGAGAAAATAATTTAATTATAAGATTTATAGAGTATATGGATGTTGGTACTATAAATGGATGGAAATCAGATGATGTTGTTTATGCACGAGATATTCTTGGTATTATAGAAAAAAAATATGAATTAAAACCAGTTGATCCAAATTATTTCGGAGAGGTAGCGACAAGGTATAAATTTAATGATGGTGGAGGTGAAATAGGTATGATATCTTCAGTATCAAAACCATTTTGTTCTGATTGTACAAGAGCAAGGATTACTGCAGATGGAAATTTATATACATGTTTATTTACAAATCAAGGGCATGATTTGAAATCTGTAATTAGAAAACAATCTTATAAAAATTTAGAAGATTTTATAAGAAAAATTTGGATAGGTAGATCTGATCAATATTCACAACTTAGGGCTTTAGGTAAAACTGATAAAGAAAAAGTGGAGATGTATAAAATTGGTGGATAAAAAACAAAACAAATCTCAACAATCAAGTATTGTTGATTTTGTAACTGAACCTAATTTAAATTATTTTATAGTTTATACTGACGGATCTTGTATTCCTAACCCAGGATCAGGTGGATGGGCATACGAAATTAGAAATTCTATGGATGAGATAATTGATTCGTCGAGTGGTTTTGATAAAAATACTACAAATAATCGTATGGAATTAACAGCAGTGATTAAATCTTTCCAATCAGATTATATAAAAAGTAATTCTGTAGTGACTATTAGGTCTGATAGTCAGTTAATTATCAATACAATGAATAAGAACTGGAAAAAAAAAGAAAATACTGATTTATGGAATGATTTAGATGAATATAAAAAAAGTAAGAATCTTCGCTGTGAATGGGAATGGGTTAAAGCTCATGCAGGAATCGAAGGTAATGAAAATGTAGATCAAAAAGCTAATCAAGAAGCAAAAATGTCTCATCTTTCAAATGATGGTAATGTCAATATGGTAGATGTGTCAGATAAAAATCAAACAATTAGAGTGGCAAAAGCAACTTCGAAAATAAAATTATCAAAAACAGCTTTTGAAATGACAAAAAGTAATGATTCAAAAAAAGGTAATGTTTTAGCCACAGCCAGAATAGCAGGAATACAAGCTGCAAAAAAAACCCATGAATTGATTCCCTTGTGTCATCAGATAAATCTGACAAATATAAAGATAGATTTTATACTAGATGATTTGGGGTTTATAACAGTAGACTCAAAAGTTAAGTGTATTGGTAATACAGGTGTTGAAATGGAAGCTTTAACTTCAGTAACTGTCGCGTCTTTGACAATTTATGATATGTTGAAATCTGTGGACAAACGAATAGTTATAAATGATATTCATTTAATATCAAAATCAGGTGGTAAAAGTGGTGATTTCAATTATTAATTTTAAATATGTTTAAATTATTAGTCGGTATAGGTAATCCTGGAAAGAAATATAACAATACTCGGCATAATATTGGATGGAAAGCTTTAGATTTATTTAATTTAATTAATAAAAGTGAATTGATATCTAAAAAAGATGATTACGAGTTATATCAAACATTTTATGAATCTAAAGAATTATATTCTTTAAAACCTATAACCTATGTTAATAATTCCGGAGTTCCATTAAAAAAAATAATTAAAAAATTAAATATAAATACAAATGAGGTTTTGATTATTGTAGATGATATAAATTTATTGTTGGGAGTAATAAGATTGAAAGAAAGAGGTGGACCAGGAGGGCATAATGGATTGAAATCTATTTTTTCAGAAATTGCTACTAATGATATACCTAGATTAAGATTAGGAATAGGCACATCAGATAGATATGGAGAAGATTTAGTTTCTTTTGTTTTAGGAAAATTTGATGCTAATGAAACTAAAATTGTTAATGATATGATTGATAGATCAGTAGAAGCAATAGATAATATTTTGTCTGAAGGATTTGCCAAAGCAATGGAATTAACAAATTATAAAAAACAGGATAAGGTAAATTGAAAAAAATACATATAGACCGCATTAAAGAATTATCTGATTTGGTTAAATTAAATTTAACCTCAGAAGAATTAAAAACTTTATCTGTTGATTTAAATGATATTTTAGATAGTTTTGACAAATTAAATAGTTTAGAAATAAATGTATTTAATGAATTTGATGATGATTTAAAAGATAAAAATATTACCAGAAAAGATATTAAGCATAAATCTTGGGATAAATCTATTTTGTTAAGCAATGCTCCAAATCATGATGGGAATGAATTGAATATTGAGTATGTTTTTGGAGATGATTAAATGACTGATGATTTGTTGGGTAAAAGTATTGCTTATTTAAGTAAATTATTAAGAAATAATAAAATTAGTTCAGTTGAATTAGTAGATTATTACTTCGACAGGATTGAAAAATTTGATAAGCAAATCCATGCTTTTTTATGTACTGATAAAAAGTTGGCTATGAAACAGTCTAAAGAATCAGATAATAAAATAAAAGATGGTGATCAGGGCCCGTTAACCGGTATTCCTTATATGCTTAAAGATAATATATGTACTAATAATTTTCCTACTACTGCAGGTTCGCAAATACTAAATGATTTTTATTCTAATTATGATGCTACTGTTGTAAAAAAACTGAATATAGAAGGAGCAGTATTATTAGGTAAAGGAAATTTAGATGAATTTGCAATGGGTTCATCAACTGAAAATTCTTCATTTGGACCAACTAAAAATCCGTGGGATTATGATTATGTTCCAGGTGGTAGTAGTGGCGGTCCAGCAGCTGCAATAAGTGCTGGGTTTGCTGCATTTTCTTTAGGATCAGATACTGGTGGTAGCATAAGACAACCTGCATCTTTATGTGGGGTTACCGGTCTTAAACCATCTTACGGGGTAGTTAGTCGCTATGGATTAATTGCTTTTGGAAGCTCATTAGATCAAATAGGCCCATTTACTAATAATGTTGAAGATTCTGCTTTAATATTAAATGCAATAAAAGGAAGAGATGAAAATGATCCTACATCTAGGGATTTTGACAAAGATTTATTTTTAGACCAAATAGAAGACTTTAAGAATTTGAAAATTGGAATTCCTAAAGAGTATTTTCCTGAAACTTTAGATAAAGAAATTAAAAATAAAATTACTGATGTAATTGATTTGTTAATTGAGCACGGTGCAGAAGTAGAGGAAGTATCATTACCTCATACTGAATATGCTTTGGGAGTTTATTATATTTTGGCTCCATCAGAAGCCTCATCTAATTTGGCAAGATATGATGGTGTGAAATATGGTTTTTCTGATAATCAAGTTAGTAGTATGTGGGAACGAATAGAAAATTCTAGATCTAAAGGTTTTGGTATTGAGGTGAAACGCCGAATTATGCTGGGTACATATGCACTGTCTTCTGGATATTATGATGAATATTATGGTAAAGCAGAACAGGTAAGACAGTTGATTAAACAAGAATTAAATGATGTGTTTAAAAAAGTTGATTGCCTGATTACACCAACTTCTCCTACGACAGCTTTTAAATTAGGCGAAAGAACCAAAGATCCCATGGCGATGTATGCAAGTGATATTATGACAATACCTGCAAATATTGCCGGAATCCCTGGTATATCAATCCCAGGCGGAAAGGTAAACGGATTGCCTGTAGGAGTGCAATTACTAGGGTCTTATTTTAGTGAAAGAAAATTATTAAGTATCGCTAATCGTATTCAAAGAATTACAGATTGGCATCTTGATAGACCTAATTTAGATTAAACTTGGTATTTGACAGGTATATATTGACCCCAATTTATAATTGATTCAAGGAAATGGCTAATTTTTATTAATTTCTTTTCTTGTTTCCATGGTGCAATTATCTGAAGCCCTATTGGAAGTCCTTGGTTATCAAAACCAGCAGGAATATTAACTGCAGGAGCTCCTGATAAATTAATTGGAAAACTATATAGGCAAAAACCCCAAGAAGGATGAACTTTTTCACCGTTTATTTCCTGAGGTGGTTCACCAACATTAAAAGCTGTAGTAGGCATTGTGGGAGAGGCAATTAGGTCATATTTTTTAAATAATTCTGCAAATTTTAATTGTACTTTTTTAAGTGTTAATATAGATTGAGCATATTCAGTTGCTGAAATACTTTTTGCGTTTTCAAAAGCTTCTTGAGTATACCAAGCAAATTTGTTTTTGCTATCCTTATACTCTTCTTCATGGCTAGTATATGCCGACACAGAAAATAAATTATGCCATGCATTAAATATTTCACCAAAATCAATGTTAATATGTGTTATTGCATGCCCTTCATTTTCTAGTATAGACAAAGTATTTAAGCATTTTGCCTTTACCTCACTATCTGGTTTTGCATGGCCAAAATTATCTACCCAAGCAATGCGCAATTGATCTTTTGAAAGGTAATATTTTTGCAAATAATCTGTTAATGAGTAGTCCCAAAAGTTATCTTCAAATTTAATAGGAGGTATATTTAAAGATGAAGGATCTTCAGAGCTAAATCCTGTAATTATTTCTAACATTAATGCAGCATCTTCTACATATCTAGTCATAGGTCCATTTTGAGATAAGAAATTATGCGTAGAAGTTGGGTTTGGAACTCTACCTTGTGTTGGTTTTATTCCAAAAATACCATTGTAACTAGATGGAATTCTTATTGAACCTCCGGCATCTCCTCCCATAGCTATAGAACAAAAACCGGCTGCAACTGCACTTCCAGCACCTCCACTTGAGCCACCGGCTGTTTTGTTTGAATTCCAAGGGTTTCTGCAATGATCTTTTAATAAATTTTCAGTATGCCCCATTAAGCCAAATTCAGGGGTGTTTGTTTTTCCTAAAATTACAGGCCCATGCTTTTTGATACGTTTAAATGGTAAAGCATCATAATTTGCTATGTTATCTTTTGTGAGCAAAGAACCAAAAGTTGTGGGCATACCATTTATTGGAGTTAAGTCTTTAATGGCCAAAGGAAGTCCAAATAATTTTCCTTCAAAATTATTTTTGGAAATACTTTCATCACAGTTTTTAGCTGATTCCAAAGCATTTTTTTTATTTACATATAGAAAAGAATTTAATTTTGCATCATATTTCTCAATTCTATCTAAATATGCTTTTGTTAATTCGTATGATGAGATTTGCTTGCTGTGTAATAGTTTGATTTGATTTTTTGCGGATTTAAAAATTATGTCATCCATCAAATATAACCTCTAAGATCTGCAGTGTGTATTACTCTATTTAATCCTATGGATAAAGCAGATATTCTAAAAGTGATATTTTTATTTTTGGCATTAGCATAAACTTCCATAAAAGCTTTTATGATTATTTTTTGCAATTCTGAATTTACTCTTTCTATTTCCCATTGATGCTGATACAAATTTTGAATCCATTCAAAATATGAAACTATTACTCCTCCAGAATTGACTAGGGTATCAGGATAGATATCAATGTTTTTAGATTCAAGAATTTTATCAGCTTCGGGTGTGACAGGATGATTTGCAGCTTCTATGATAATTTTTGCTTTGATTTGATCTGCATTTTTTTTAGTTATAACTCTTTCTATAGCTGCAGGAATTAAAAAATCACATTTTGTAATAAGTAAATCATCATTTGATATATGTTCTACATTTTTATATCCATCAAATGTTTTGTTTGAATTATAATATTTCCTTAGATTTGGAATATTGATTCCTTTATTTGATAATATTGCACCGTTGACATTACTTATTGCTATTATTTTATATCCTTTTTCAAAGGCAATTTGAGCTATCCAACTACCAACTTGTCCAAATCCTTGAATAATTAAATTGGTATTTTTTGGATTTAGGTTCAGTTTTTTACATATTTCATCAATTATAAAAACTGCACCCCTCCCTGTAGATGAATCTCTACCAACAGATCCGCCTAGTTCTACAGGTTTCCCTGTGACAATTGCTGGTGTATATCCATGAATCGATCCATATGCATCCATCATCCAAGCCATTGTTTGTGAATTTGTACCTAGATCGGGCGCTGGGATATCAGTGTTTGGCCCAAGGAATTTATCAATACTGAGAGTGTATCTTTTTGTTAAATTATATAATTCATTTTTTGATAATTTATTTGGATCAACTTGTATACCGCCTTTTGCCCCTCCAAATGGTATATCAACAAGCGCATTTTTCCATGTCATTAGAGATGATAATGCCTTTACTTCAGAATGACTTGCATCAGGATGGAATCTAACTCCGCCTTTATAAGGACCTCGTACTGCATTATGTTGTATTCTATATCCCGTGTACACTTTAGTTTTCCCATTGTCCATTTTTATAGGGCAGCTTACAATAATTTCTCTCCACGGGGTTGTTAGCATTTCCAAAATACCATCAGTTACTTTGGTATCGATGTATTTTGATGCTTTCTTTAAACTTAAGTTTATCTCTTCATAGGGGTTCATTGTATAGTTTTATGGATATATAAAATATTATTACACCGACTTTAAATCTTATGTGTTGAAATAAATTATTACAAGTACTAAAATAATAGTTTGATATATGTATGATAATGAAAGTGGGCTAGACCCACTTTTGTTTTTTATAAATGTATTTTATTTATATTATTTGATTGATGTTATGAAAAGTAATTTTTTAATAGCTTTAACTCAGCTTGCTGCTGAAAGAAATTTAGATAGAGATACTATATTATCTGCTGTTGAAGATGCGTTGTCTTCAACATTTAAAAAAGAAAGTTTAAAATCTGGGCATAATATTTCCGTTAAATTAGATACTGAAACGGGTGATTTTAACGTATATGTTGTTAAAAATGTAGTTGAAGAAGTATTAGATAGTTCAATAGAAATATCTTTAAAAGAGGCTAAAAAAATAAATTCTGATTCTGAAATTGGAGCAAATATACTCACTGGAAAAGTAAATGAAGCAGGGGGTAGAATAGAAGCACAAACAGCAAAACAGGTTATACTGCAGAGATTAAGAGAAGCTGAGAGAGATTTAATTTTTAAAGAATTCCAGGGAAGAGAAGGTGAAATATTTGCTGTTACAGTTGTTAGAATTGATCAAAAGAAAGTGTTTGTTGAAATGGGAAGAGCTGAAGCTTTATTACCAGTTAACGAACAAATGTATTCTGAAAGATATAGAGTAGGACAGAAATTTAGGGTTTTATTAAAAGATATAGCTGATACTCCAAGAGGCCCAGAATTGATAGTATCTAGGGCCGATACTATTTTATTACAAAAATTATTTGAACAAGAAGTTCCTGAAATTTCAAATGGTTCTGTTGATATCATGTCTATAGCAAGAGAAGCGGGTAATAGAAGTAAAGTTTCAGTTGTAGCAAAACAAGAAGGTATTGATGCAGTTGGATCTTGCGTTGGGTTAAGAGGTATCAGAATACAAAGTATTGTGAGCGAGTTACAGGGTGAAAAAATAGATGTAGTTGAATGGAGTAATGATCCAAAAATATTAATTACAAGTTCTTTAAATCCAGCACAAGTAGCTAAGGTTGAGCTCATTGAAGAAGAAAAAATTGCTATAGTGTGGGTACCTAATCAGCACCTTTCATTAGCAATTGGTAGAGAAGGTCAAAATGCTAGATTAGCTGCAAAGATGACAGATTGGAAAATAGATATTAGAAGTTTAGAGCCTGAAGAATCAAAAAAAGAAAAGGTTGATATTAAAGATAAATTATTTACTCCGGGTCATGGTGAAGATGTATTTAGAAAGTTTGCTGAAGAAAAAATTGAAGAAGAGTTATCAGAGGAACCTGTAGCTGAAGAAGAGTTATCAGAGGAACCTGTAGCTGAAGAAGAGTTATCAGAGGAACCTGTAGCTGAAGAAGAGTTATCAG
>CATLOZ010000014.1 GCA_950054395.1 uncultured Chloroflexota bacterium | reverse complement strand
AGAATTGCTTCTCACTCAAAAATGTTCACTGCAGTAGGTATTATGCAATTACAAGAACAAGGTAAGCTTAAAATAGATGCGTGTGTGCAAGATTATTTACCTTGGTTTAAAGGCAAAAATAAAACTGCCAACATTAAAAATATCACCATACGACAACTACTCTCTCATCAATCAGGAATTTTCAGAGATGGAAATAGCCATCATTGGTCAAACGACAACTTTCCTAAAAATATAGAATCGACAATTTCAAAAAATTCAATTATTTTTGAAAATGGAACTACATTTAAATACTCCAATCATGCATATGCTACTTTAGGCAGCATTATTGAAAAAATATCGGGAGAAAAATATACAGATTATATGTCAAAATATATATTGAAACCTTTAGGTATGAAACATACATTCCCCGATCTCCCGGATAAAATTCCATCTAATTTAAGTAATGGATATGAACGTATTATTCCCGGAAAAGATAATCGTGAAATATTTACTCACTCAAAAACATATGCATATGCATCTGCAACAGGGTTTTTATCTAATTCAAATGATATTGCGAAATTTTTATCTAGTTTATCACTTGAATCAAAAACCAGTGTGATAAATAGAGAATCAAAAAAAGCAATGATCAAATCCCAAACTGTTACTGACAGAAAAAATGGAGAAATTGGTTACGGACTTGGACTTGACACAGAATCATTTGATAATAAATTAATAGTTGGACATGGTGGCGGATATCCGGGATTTATTACAAGATCCAGAACCTGTATGGAAGACAATATTCAAGTGATAGTTTTAACGAATACAAATTCAAATTTGGCATCAATATTAAATGATGCGATTTTTGATTTGATTTACAAAATAAACACAAAAATATTCAAAGGTGCAAAAATAAATAATTATTACAATGGAATATATAGAGGGAGGTGGGGTGATATTGCTATTTCAAATATAGGATCAAAACTAGTAAGTTTTTCTCCGGAAACAAATAACCCTTTAACTGATTGGTCTATCCTAAAAAACACAGAAGGGAACCAATTTATCAATACAGATAAATTAGGTTACGGAAGCCCGGGAGAAAAAATTATGTTCGACAAACAAAAATCACCAAAAAGTATTACATCTTCCTCAGGCAAACTTATAAAAGTGCAGTAAATCGATATGAATCCATCAATAGAAATTCTAATATTTTTAGGAATAATATCATTTTTAGTAGGCATCCTAGGTGGGTTCGTCGGATTAGCACTTGGAACTATTAGACTTCCGATTATGTTATTAATTGGAATAAATCCCAAAATAGCTGCCGGAACAAATATATTAGTTTCAAGTCTTTCCTCATTTCTTGGTTCCTTGCAACATCTCAAAAGTAAAAGAGTAGATATTCGAGTAGTATTAATACTAGGCATACCTGCATGCATAGGTGCTTTCTTTGGAGGATTCCTGTCATCCGTTGCACCAGAAAATCTTTTACTTATATTTGCAGGTTTATTAGTTGCATGGCAGGGATACGAATTTATTGAATTAGGAAGAAAAAAATCTGGTAATACAATGAGTGATATTTTTGGCTCTCATTTAGAAAATTCAAACGGACAATTTACTCCCACTCGCATAATGCTAGAATCTTTTGCAGGTCTTGCCATTGGATTATTAGGAGGAGCTGTGGGATTAATATTGGGTAGCATACGATTACCTGCAATAATTTATATACTTCAAATAGACCCAAGAAAAGCAGCAGGATCAAATTTATTCATTGGTTTTTTCATAGGGATTATGGGGTGGATAGGGCATGCGTATTTAAAGCAAGTAAATTACTCTTTACTACTAACAATGGGATTAACAGGTATGATAGGAAGTTACATAGGTGCGATGTTCACAGGCAAAGTTTCTCTTAACAAATTTGTTTTAATTTTAGGAATAGTCCTATTTATTGTAGGTGTTCTATTATTCATAAGACCATTCACAGGAAATTGATTTATGAGAAGTTGGTTAGAAGTAAATTTAAAAAATATAGAATTCAATTTAAATCAAATTGAAAACTTAACAAAAAAAAAAGCAATTCCAGTAATTAAAGCAAATGCATACGGACTAGGATCAATAGAAGTAGCTAAATATTTAAGTAAAAAAAATTTCAAATTATTTGCAGTTGCCAATTTTCAAGAAGCTTTAGAAATAAAGAATTCTGGATTAGATAACAAGTTATTAATCATGGGAAATAATGATAAAGATGATTTGAAACTAGCAATAGATAATGGCTTCAGTATTACAATATCTTCATGGGATGATATTAAAAATCTTGAAATGTTAAATACTTCAAAAGAAGCCTTGATTCATATAAAAATTGATACAGGGATGGGTAGAATAGGCTTTATTCCTGAAGACTCTGATGAAGCAATAAAACATATTAATCATAACAAATTAGGAATCATCCAAGGGATATACTCGCATCTATCAAGTGCAGACGAAAATGAAGATAAGTTTACCTTAGAACAAATCAATTTATTTAAAAGATACGAAGATAATAAAGATATACCTTTCAAACATATCTTAAACAGTCCCGGAATTTTTAAGTATTCCAAATATACAAATAGTAATTATGTAAGACCAGGGATATCTATGTATGGCATTCTTCTTTTTGACACTCCATTAAAAAAAATATTAAAAACAGTATTCAAATTAAAAACCAAAATTATTTCTATTAAAACATTGAACAATAATACTTTTATATCATACGGTAAAACTGCTGAAGGAAAGAAAGGAGATATAATAGCAACTTTGCCTATAGGATATGCAGACGGATTGGATAGAAGGTTTTCTAATGGAGGTACCGTGAAGATTTATGGGAAAAAATGTACAATAATTGGAAGAATTTGTATGGATATGACAATGATAATTATTCCAAATAATCTTAAAAATAAAGTTGGTGTTGAAACTGAAGTAGAAATATACGGACAAGATATAAATGAACAAGCACAAAGCATAGGTTCAATAGCAGATGAATTAATGACAAGAATAAATAAAAGAGTTTCAAGGAAATATGTTTAAATGTTAGACGTTATAGTTATAGGCATGGGAGCTCATGGAAGTGCAGGATTATTCCATTTGGCAAAAAAAGGATTGAATGTTCTAGGGTTAGAGCAATTTGAACAGATACATAATAATGGTAGCTATCATGGTTTATCAAGAATTATAAGAATGGGTCTGTACGAAGGGGATGAGTATTTACCTCTTGCAACAAGATCTTTTCAATTATGGAGAGAGTTGGAAAAAGAATATAATGAACAAATACTTTATATGACTGGCATTATTAATATTGGCAATAAACAAAGCCCTATATTTAAGAATACTTTAAGTTCTGCAATAAAACATAATCTAGATTATAAAGAGATGGACAATAATGAAATTATGTCAAGCTTTCCAGGATTTAATTTATCAAGCGACTTAAAAGGTGTTTACCTAAAAGACGGAGGATTTTTAGATCCTGAAAAAGCAGTGAAAGCACATACACAATTAGCTATTAAGAATGAAGCTAAAATTAATTATAATGAAAAAGTACTTTCATGGAATGATAAAACTTCTCACATAGAAATATTAACCACTAAAACAACATACAAAACTAAAAAACTAGTAATCGCTGCAGGAGCATGGAATATTAATTTATTTGATATTCCTGGGCTTCCTTTATCTGTTGTGAGGCAAGTTGTAGGTTGGTTTCCTAGTAAAAATAAGTCGTTATTTGATAAAAACAAGTTTCCTGTGTGGATTTTAGATGACGGTAAATATCATGGGTATGGATTCCCTGAATATGGAAATGACGGTTTAAAAATTGGTATATTCAACCATCTAAATGAAAAAATATATCCAGATAAATACAGTAGAACTATAACACCTGAAGACATCAAATTATTATCAAATTTTTCTAGTCATTTTAAAGAAACAGGAGAAGGAGAAAATTATAATACATGTATGTTTACAAATACACCGGATGAAAATTTTATACTTGATAAACACCCTTCAACTGAAAATTGTATAATAGTTTCTTGTTGCTCTGGGCATGGGTTTAAATTTAGCTCAGTAATTGGAGAAATAATAAGTGACTTATGTCAAACAGAACAAACTGGATATAATATTGATTTATTTAAAATTTCAAGATTCTTATAAATAATGAGCACTAGAACTAAAGTTAAGATTTTTATAATTGGATTTATAGTAACTGTACTAATCAGAATATATTTAAGTTAAATTATTTTTATATATCTTGCCATTTTTCATAATTAAAGAAATATATTTCCCCTGTTCCTGGAAAACACTAAAATCTTCAAGAGGATTCCCATCAACCAACAAAATATCAGCGAATGACCCTTCTTTAATTACACCTATTTTATCTTTTTGATTAACAATTTCTGCATTGATCAATGTAGCACTCTTTAATATATCCTTTTTAGGCATAATATTTTGCCTCATTAAAAATTCTTTACCCTGATATACTTGCAATTCGCCTAATAAGTCAGTTCCATAACCTATTTTAACGCCTTCAGAATAAGCATAGTCTAAAGCAATTTTGCCTTCGTCTTTAACAAATTTATTTTTTTCTAAACTTATTTTAGGTAACCCATACTTTTCTCCTTCCAAATCCATAGCCTCATACGTGATTAAATTTGGAACTAAGTATGCATTTTTATCATTCATATATTTTGCTGTTTTTCTATCCATCAAATTTCCATGTTCTATCGTTCGTACTCCACAGTCAATTGCTCTAGTAATTGCCTCTGAAGTATATGCATGTGCAAGAACATATTTTTTCCAAGAATTAGCTTCATTTACCACAGCACGAATTTCATCTTCTGAAAATTGTAGTCCGAAAATAGGGTCGTCAGGTGAAGCTACTCCTCCCGATGCAAAAATTTTTATAGCATGAGCTCCTTTTCGTAATTCTCTTCTTGCAGCTTTTTGTACTTCAGCGACTCCATCAACAATCCAAGTTTCTTTTATTGTTCCTTGATAGCAAGTACAATGATCTCCCTCATATGTTTTTGGCCTTCGATCTCCATGACCACCGGTGGGGCCTAATGCTTTTCCCACAAAAAACAATCTTGGACCTTTAATCAAATCTTTCTCAATTGCTTCGTGAAATCCCCAATCTGCTCCTGTACAATCTCTTACTGATGTAAATCCTCTCATCAACATTGATTCTGCTAATTTTGCTGACTTTAACACATTTAAACTGTGAGGATATTTACTTATGCTTCCCAAATCTAGAGATGTAGCCGTAATATGAACATGAGCATCGATTAATCCTGGCATCAATGTTTTACCTTTTGCATCAATTTTCATAGCAGTAGAAGATTTAATTTCTTTATCACTTAACTCAGAAATTTTATTTTCTTCAATCAGTACATTCATGCCTTCTATTATTTCAGCTTTTTCAATATCTAATAAATTACTATTTTGAATTAATATAGTGCTCATAAAATTATCTCTCTTTATCTAATTAATTATCCTTAGATATCATAAATATACCCAAATCTGCATTAAAATTATAATTTTCACTTACAAATTTATTTTGAAGAGTATTCAAAAATTTACTATTAATAATATTAAAATTTTTTATTTTACAGAATTCCTCAAAATCTAAAATTGACATATATCTCTTATTTGGAGAATTGTACCACTCGTATTTCAAAACACCGGGATGCTTTGGAGCTCTTCCTTCTTCATACAACATCTTTCTCAATGGCTCATAAGCAAAATTAGGGAAACTTAAAATCACTTTACTTGATATTCTACATATCTCTAATAAAACTGTCTCTACCTCAATAATTGATTGCAATGTCAGAGATAATATTGCTACATCAAATTGATTATCATTAATTAAGTGTAAATCATTATTTAAATCTAATCCCAATACTGGAATTCCTTTTTTACTAGCATTTAATAATGATTCCAAATTATTATCAATACCAAGTATTTTATTTGCGTTGCCAATTTTTTTTATTTCATATAATAAATCACCATCTCCACACCCAAGATCAATAATTCTTTTAGAATTATCTAGAAATTCAAGAATTATATTATAATCTTGTCTTTCGGATATTTTTCTATCTGGATGGTACTCTTGATTCTTAGTAACATTCACATCGTTTGCAATATTTTCTATAAAATTGTTAACATAATTCCCGTAATATTTAATATCATCATCAAGTAAAAAAGCATCATGTCCGCAATTACTTGGAATTTCTATATAACTCACTTCTTCTTTTGCAATAATTAAAGCTCTTGTCAATTCTTCAGATAAACTTGAAGGAAATAGCCAATCACTTGTAAAACTCATCAAAAACCATTTCAAATTTTTACCTGTTAAATTTACTGATATTTCCGAACTGTTTTTACCTAAATCAAATTTGTCCATTGCATTAGATAAAGTAATATATGAATTTGGATCAAATCTCTCTACAAATTTATCACCTTGATAAGCAAGGTAAGAACCTACTGAAAATTCTTTTTCAAAATCAGTATCAACATCTTTAGGATCATATCTGTCGTGATCAAATTTTTCACTCATAGATTCTTCAGACAAATAAGTAATATGTCCTAACATTCTTGCAAGCGCCAATCCTGTATAAGGACCTTCAGATTGTTTATAATACTGCCCATCATTAAAATAAGGATCTCTTCTAATGGCATTTCTGCCAATAATGTCAAACGCAATTCCTTGGCTTGTTAATCTGGGTCCACCTGCTAGAGATATAACACTATGTAATTTGTCTGGGAATCTTACTCCCCATTCAATTGACTGATATGCCCCAAGAGATCCTCCAATCACGCACAACAATTTATCTATCTCCAAGTATTCGATTAACTTTGATTGTACTAATACCATATCTGACACAGAAATTTCCGGGAAATCAGATCCCCAATAATCACCTGTCTTCTCGTTTATATGATTTGGCCCAGTAGTCCCCATGCAACCTCCCAATATATTTGAACTTATTACAAAATATTTATTAGTATCAATATATAAACCTGACCCTACCATAATATCCCACCATCCATCAGCATCAGTATCATCATGTTTAGATACATGAGAATCTCCACTTATAGCGTGGCAAATTAAAATTGCATTATTCTTTTCTGCATTTAATTGCCCATATGTTTCATAAGCAATAACACAATCATCAAATTTAAAACCTGACTCTAATACAATTTGAGTATCTAGTTTTAAATACTTAACATAATCAGAAATTTTATTTGATCTAAGATCATCAGAAGAATGGAACATAATTTTAACTTCACTTATAAATTTTCATAGCATTATCAATATCATTGATAATATCATTAACATTTTCTAAACCTACAGATAGCCTTATCATTCCATCAGGTATACCAGCTTCCTTTCTACCTTCTTCGCCTAACGAATAATGAGTAGTTGTTGCAGGATGAGTAATTATAGATTTCGTATCACCTAAATTATTAGAAATATCAATCAGATCCAATTCATTAAAAATTTTAAATACCTCCTCTTTTCCTCCCTTAACTACCATTGTTAAAATTGTGCCCCCTTTTTCCATTTGCTTTTTTATCAATTCAAATTGTGGATGCATAGATTCAGATGGATAAATCACATTAACTATATTTGGATTATCATTATAATAATTTGCAATTTTAAGAGCATTGTCAGACTGAGCTTCCACTCTTAATTTTAATGTTTCTAACCCTTTTAACATAATCCATGCATTAAACGGGCTCATAGATGCACCTGTATGTCTCATAAATGGTTTTAACAATTTATCATAAAACTCATTGTCAGATATAATTGCTCCTCCTAACGCTCTTCCTTGGCCATCAATATGCTTAGTCCCAGAATAAACAACAATATCTACTCCAAGTTCAAAAGGATGCTGTAATATTGGAGTTGCAAAAACATTGTCTATAATAACTTTGGCACCAAATTTTTTAGCTAAAGAACAAACATTTTTAATATCAATAATTTCTAAAGTTGGATTTGAAGGAGTTTCAAAAAATACTGCCTTAGTTTTATCATCTATAGCTGATTCCCATTCATTTAAATCAGTACCATTAACAAGCACTGTTTCGATTCCGTATTTTGGTAATATTTTAGTTAAGATTTGATAAATAGAACCAAATAAAGCTCTAGAAGATACAACTTTATCTCCTTTTTCTAACTGGCACATTAAAGATGCAAAAACTGCGGCCATTCCTGTCGCAGTTGCAAAACATTTATCTGCATTTTCTATAGAAGCCAAACGATCTTCAAACATTTGAACAGTAGGATTCCCATATCTTGAATATATAAAACCTTCTTCATCTCCTTTAAATCGAGCCTCCGCTTGCTCAGGAGAATCGTATACATAACTACTAGTCATATATATCGGTTCACTAGTTTCGCCAAACTGACTTCTATTCAATCCTTCTCTAATTAATTTTGTTTCTAAATTCCATTTTTTATTATTAGCCATTGTTTTCTCCCAAAAAAAAATCTCCCCTTATTGGAGAGATTTTCAATTTTATGCTTACCTCCCACAAGGTCACGTATGAATCTGGGGCACCTTAACATAAAGGTTGCCAGACAGGATCATGGGCCCAGTCGCCTAGCCTGTCATTCTCAACGAGTTGGTACAATTTATCATAAATAAGAAATAAATTCTACATTAATATTTTTAATCTAAAATTATCTTGGATAAATCAGCAATGGCAGCCTCAAATATATGATGTACCACATTTTTTGTTGGAGCTATAAGCATTAGATTGTCAGTCAGTCTCATATCCTCTACTGACCAATCATCTTCTGATAAATGCAAATCTTTTAATTTATGTTTATATTCACGGGTATCGTTACTATAAATTGCTACTGGTTTGTTTTGAGCTACCGCATAACCCAGCTCAAAACATGTTCCGGGATCAGCAGAAACTCCTCTGAAAGGTGAAAGGTTTGCTACCAAGCAATCACTGGCATTAATCAATTCTATATCTGCCTGATAGATTTTAATTGCTTTATCAGGTCCTCTCTTCAAATCAGATAAATCAAATTGATTATCAAGAGGGTATAAACCCTGTAATCCGTATTTAGTACATATTTTTTTTAATTTTTCACCATGTTCTATAGGATTGGGTAAAAAAATATCCGGACCGGCAAGATATACTTTAGGTTTCTTATTCAAAATTACAATTTACCTTTATTCTTCTTCAGCCATTTTTTATATTCTGTTTCTATTTTTTCTGACCAAGAATGTTTTGGATAATAATCTTTTAAATGTCCTCCATCAATTAATTTTTCTTTTACAAATATTTCCCATTCTTGATGTGCTCCTCCAACATCAGATAATTTTTGAGCATAATCAATAGGGATTACAACGGCACCATCATCATCTGCAATAATTATATCTCCAGGCATCACCAATGTATTCCCACATGATATAGGTACATTAACAGCACTAGGGAATATACTAGTTTGCGTATGATAATTAGGAGTAACTCCTTTCATCCATATGCCTAAATTAAGATCTTTAGAACTTGCATAATCTCTTATACATCCATCAATTACAATTCCTTCTCCTCCTCTACCTTTAAAAAAACTTAACATCATTTCACCAAATACTCCACTATTCATACTTCCTCTTGCATCAACAACGACTATATCTCCTGGTTTAGTGAAATATAATACTTGTCTATGTAATTGTTCTTCCGGATCAGTATATTCATCATCATAATATATATCTTCTCGAATAGGTAAAAATTGCAAAGTTAAAGCAGGTCCAATAATTTTTTTACCAGAACTGTATGTAACCGGCCCTGTTATTGATGGATCCTTAATCCCCATTCTACTTAATTCTCCAGAGGCAGTAGCACTAGTTAATTTAGATAAAGCATTAATTAAACTTTCTGATGGTCTTTTTATATCATTAAATTTTTCCACAGTAGATTATTTCTCCCATTTCTTTTATTTTGATTGTAAAATAGTTAAAATACTATTATAAATCGAATGTAAAGATATATAACAAGAGTTTATAAAGTTAAGGAGTAAATATGAACATTGGATGGATCGGAATAGGAAATATGGGGAAACCTATGGCAAAAAATATTCAAACTTTTTCCACACAATTTACAGTTAATGATTTAAATCAAGAATCTGCGATAGATATACTTGAATCAGGTGGGAATTGGGCAAGTTCGCCATCTGAATGCGCAAAAGGTAAAGATATAATATTTATGTGCCTGCCAATGCCAGCTGACGTAGAAAAAGTTTGCCTTGGAGAAAACGGCATACTTGAAGGAATTGATTCAAAAACTATTGTTATCGACTCTTCAACAAATTCCTTATCAATGGTTAAAAAATTGCACGAAATATTTGATAAAAAAGGGATTACATTTATGGATTGCCCTGTCAGTGGAGGGGTTATAGGAGCTGTTAAAAAAGACCTGTGTGTTATGGCTGGCGGTGATAAAAAAATTTACAATAAGATTAAACCTGCTTTAGATGCTATGGGTGACAAAGTAATGTATTGTGGCCCTACCGGAAGTGGAACAATATGTAAATTATCTCACAATTTATTCAGCGGTTTATTGATGAACATAACTTCAGAAGTACTTGCTTCTGGAATAAAAGCAGGGGTAGATTTAGCTACACTACTTGAAGCAATTTCAAAAGGTGCATCAGGTAAAAATCCACCATTAGAAAACTGGATTAAAGCTACACAAAATGATTTTGCTGCTGATGAATATTCATTTTTCCTTGAACTTGGAGCTAAAGATGTAAAACTTGCTTGCGAAATGGGGAGAGAAAATAAAGTTCCAATGGATATGTCAAATATATTAGAACAAAATTTGATTGAAATGTTAAACAGAGGATGGGGAAGAAAAAATTCAGGCATATTAAGAAAATTAATAGCAGAAAAAGCTGGGGTTGAATTTGAATATGCGCCTGGTGGCTTTGCATAATTTAATCATAATAATTAACTAAATAATGTTAATGGAGATTTATTACTTACTTTTTTAAAGTCTAAATTAAAATGACTACTAATCCTATTTATAATTTCAATAATAAAACTGCTATAATTACCGGTGCCGGCGGAGGTATGGGGAAAGAAATAACTCTTGCTCTTTCTAAATTTGGAGCAAAAATTTACGGAATTGATTTAAAAGAAAAACCAAAAGAATACACAAATTTAAATATCGAATATTTCCAGGAAGATATCACAAAATTCGATAAAATAGATTTAATCTTTGCTCAGGCATTTGAAGAAACTAAACGTTTAGATTACCTGGCTAATGTAGCAGGCGTATTATTATTTGGAAAAGATAAATCTTTAGTTGATATTGATTTAGATGTTTATGATCAGGTAATTAATATAAATCTGAAAGCATCTACCTATGCAGCTAGAAAAGCTATCCCTTTAATGCAAAAAACTGGTGGCGGATCAATGGTGCATATTTCTTCTGTGCAAGCTTATAGAGGAGACCCTGTTCCACAAGACGCATATTCTCAATCAAAAGCAGCAATTTTAAACTTATCCAAATCTATAGCTATGCAATTTGCAAAAGACGGAATTAGATCAAACACAATTGTACCGGGATTAACACTGACACCCCTTCAAGACAGATGGAAAAATGATAAGGAGACTCAATCTAAAATTGCAAATCATATACCACTCGGAAGATTAGGGAAACCAGAAGATATGGCAGATGGCACATTATTTTTATTCTCAGAAGCATCATCGTTTATTACAGGAACAGAATTAATTATTGATGGCGGGCTATTACTGCATTAAAAAGAATTTTTAAATTTTATATCTAATATAATTATGAATAAAATATATAGCCTGGCCAATAAGCTAATCAATGCACAAATAAACGGCAAAGTGATATCATCTTCCGAATGTAATTTTCTCAAATCTATTAATGAAGCTTATAATCTCCAAGATATTTCCGAAAAACTTTTAAAAATGGAACGTATAGGATGGAAAATAGGAGCGACCAGTTTAAAAGCACAACAATATTTAAATACCAAAGAACCTGTCACAGCTCCAATGTTTAAAAATTATTGTTATCAGAGCCTATCCACTATTACTATTTTTACTAATCAAAATACCAGTGTTGAATGTGAATTTGGATTTAAATTTAAAAAACATCTTCCGCCACAAATAAAAAAGTATGAACTGAATGAAATAATATCTGCTATTGACTGCCTGATACCTGTAATTGAAATAATTGGTAGCAGATTTGAAGGTGGATTTGAAAATCTTGGGCCAATAAAATTAATTGCCGATATGGTAGTACATGTTGGGTTGATAAAAGGAACTGAAATAAATAAATGGCAACACATAAATTTAGCTAAACAAAATGTTGAACTATACAAAAATGGATCAAAAATTATAGCAGGTTATGGGTCAGATGTTCTTGGCTCTCCATTAAATGTTCTGGAATGGACTATAAATCATTTGTCCAAACGAGGAAAACATATTAATCCTGGGGATATTATTTCTACAGGGACTTGTACTGGTATTACCTCTATATTCCCAGGTGATAAAATTGTCGCAAATTTCATTGGATTAGATACTATAAAATTAAATATTTCAAATTAAACTAATATTTAATTATCCAACCTAATCAATAATTTACCAAAATTATTACCATTCATCATACCGATAAATGCTTTTGGAGCATTTTCAATCCCGTCAATTATATCTTCCTTATATTCTAAAGAACCATTTTTAACCCACTCTGATAATCTTATCAGCCCATCCTGATATTGGGATTTGAATTGAAAAACAAGGAATCCCTGCATTGATGCTTGATTAATTAAAAGAGTTCCTCCCATCCTAGGTCCCATAGATGCTTCTTCCAAATTATAAAGAGAAATTTGTCCACAAATAGCTATTCTGCCGCCTATTGCAATATTTGATATAATCGCATCAGAAATTTCACCCCCAACATTGTCAAAATAAACGTCAACACCATGAGGGGCATACTCTAAAATTTTATTAATTACATTCTCTTTTTTATAATTAATAACATAATCAAAATTTAATTCAGAAGAACAATAATCAATTTTTTGCTCGCTGCCTGCAATTCCAATAACTTTGCAACCCATTATTTTTGCAATCTGTCCAACTATTCCCCCAACTGCGCCAGATGCAGCAGAAACCACTACTGTATCACCAGGTAATGGTTTACAAATATTTAATAATCCAAAATAAGCAGTTAAACCTGGCATCCCTAATACGCCTAAGGAAGTAGATATTGGAGCTAAATCTGGATCTATAATTCTTGCCAAGTTACCATCTATTTTTCCATACTCTTGCCATCCAATATGAGCATTAACAAAATAACCTTCTTTTATTTTTCTATTTCTAGATTTAATAACTTTACCTACTGCTTCCCCAGTCATAACATCTCCCAATTTCACCGAAGGAGCGTAAGATTTAGTATCATTCATTCTTCCACGCATATATGGATCTAGGGATAAAAATTTAGATTCTATCAAAATTTCCCCTTCCAATAATTCAGGTTGTCTTGATTCTACTAATTTAAAATCTTCTAATTTTGGATATCCAGATGGTCTTTTGTGCAATACCCAAGATTTATTCATATAACCCCCTGTGAATTCATTATCGGACCTATCATAGCAGGATCTACTAAACCACCTGTAATGATAAAACAAATTTTTGAATTTTCAGGAAATTTTTCCCGATACTCACTTAAACCTGCCAAAGTAATCGCAGAAGAAGGTTCTACTAATAAATTTTCATAATCTATAAAAGATTTCATAGATTTTAACAATAATTTCTCCTCAACCAATAAAATATCATCAACTATTTTTCTAACTCTATTAACGGAAGCAATTACAGGAATCCTAACAGATAGTCCGTCTGCAATAGTATCAGCAGTCTGATTCTCATAATTTTCCCCTTTCAAAGCAAGATACATGGAAAGTGATTCTGATGGAATTAAACCAATAATCTGAGCTTTAGATTTTAAATCTTTAAAAGCTTTTCCTATACCTGCTATTAATGATCCATTTCCAATAGGTACAAAAATATAATCAAAATCAATACCACTATTAATTATTTCTGTACCTATCGTCCCTGCTCCAACATGCATTCCATCCAAATCACCATCTTCTAAAAATATATCTCCAGCATCTTCCGCATATTTTTTACCATGAAGTTTAGCATCATCAAAATCATTCCCTATTTTAACAACTTCAGATCCCGTAAGTTTGATCCTTTGCACTTTGGATTTGTTAGCATTTTCCGGAACATAAATTACACAAGAAATATTATTTCTTTTACATGCTTCTGCAATAGCAAGCCCATAATTCCCTGCTGAAGCTGCTACAATTTTATTAATCTTGTTACCCTGCTTAACCAAATCTGACAAAACACTTAAAGCTCCTCTTAATTTAAATGATTTTACAGGTGAACAATCTTCTCTTTTAAGCCAAATCTCTGAATTGAAATAATCACTAATTATATTAGCTTTTAATAACGGTGTTGGAGTCCAATTTTCTTTTGAAATCATTGCATTTATATTTAATTCATTCAATTTTATTACCCACTATAAACTTTATTTTTTCATATCCTAATTCTGATTCTTTAATCAAAATATACTGATTCACAGAAATATTGTTTATTTCTTGAATACTTTGATCTCTAGGCCAAGTTATGTATAGTTTATCAATGTTTTTGCACTCTTGTATTCCCATAATTTTCATTAATGAGGATGATCCGAAACTACCTCCAGATTCTACAATACTATTATAATTTTTATTATCACAAACTAAATTTATTTTAGCCCCTAAAGCAATTTTTCCTGATTTATCTCCTATCAATTTGATTCCAATCCAATTATTTGTATTATTAGAATTTTGATAAAGTATATTTGTAAAACCATCAGACAAATAAAAACCTCCCATTTGTTCAAAAATATCTAAATCACCATCTAAATCATAATCTGCAAAAGCCACTCCATGCCCTTTCTGAATATGCCCCAAGCCATATATATGAGTCTTATCAACAAAACTCAATCCCTCTTTGTTAAAATAAAAAGCATTGGGGACAAGTGAATCAATAGCAGGATATCCTGTACCTAAATATAAATCATCATATCCATCATTATTGACATCTCCAAAATTTGCTCCCATAGTTGAATGAACTTTCAATAAACCTAAGCCTTGAGTATTATCTCGATATAAACCCTCACCATTATTTTCATACAATTTTAAAGAATAATTTAAATCAATTTTACCCATGAAACTTTCAATAGATTTAATAATTCCATACTCATATCCTGAAGAAAAAATATCTAAATCTCCATCATTATCATAATCCCAAAACCAAGAGGTGAAACTGTAATAAGGATCCGTGATTCCAATTTCTCTCGCTATATCTTCAAATAATCCGTTACCAAGATTTTTATATAATCTATTTTCACCGCCATAATTAGATATAAATAAATCAATCAGCCCATCATTATTGTAATCACCCCAATCAGATGATTTACAATATCTATCATTTGATATTGATGCCTGTACAGAAACATCTAAAAATTTATTATTATTATTATTAAATAATTGACTAGGATAAATGATATTTTCATTTTCATCTTTATATGACTCATTACATATAAATAAATCTAAATCGCCATCATTATCATAATCTCCCCATGAAGCTGATTGGGTAGGATAAGCAAAATCTGATAAATTTACTTCATGAGTTACATCTGTAAACGTCAAATCTCCATTGTTTTTTAATAAACTATTAATCATTTCCCCTTCTTCCATTAACCATCCACCTCTTAAAACATAAATATCTAGATAACCATCATTGTTATAATCAGTAGAAACAATATTTAATCCACCTAGTTGAGTAGATAAATTCGAATTTACTGTAATATCCTTAAATCCATTAATCCCTTTATTCAAATAAAATTTCATAGAAGAACAAGGATCCCAGGTTGAAGTAATTAAATCTGCATAACCATCATTATTAAAATCATCGAAAATAACACCACCCGCCAAATCCACAGTATAAATCCCTCTATCAATAGATACATCTGTAAATTGTGTAACTATTGATGATAAATTTTGCCCTGGAACCTCAATCAATAAATCATTATTAATACCTTCTGGATATTCTCCGATTGACATATAAACAATATTTAATAACCATTTTGCCATTAAATTCTCTGAATCGATCATTAACCATTCATTTATTACTTCAATTGCTTTATAAGAATAATCCGTATAATCTTGCTTATAATTATTATCTGTAGGCAATTGACATACTATTGACCCACCAGGAATCACACAATTCTTAACTTCAGCTGCTTTTATATATATTAAGGCAGCTGAATTATAAGTCATAATTTTTGATGTATCAGGTAAACTTTGAAAATTTTCACTACCTAAAACTTCTTCAATGATACTTACCGCCTCATCAAAACCACCTAAATTCATTTCAGCTTTGGCTAAACCTAATTTAGCAAACCAAATATTATACACATCTTTAGCATTATTTAACTTGACCTGCCATAATAGTTTCTGATTAGTTCCGATATATTTATTTGAACTATTTTTTAATTTCGTACAATAAGTACTAATATCTTTAATAACAGAATTACCATTATTGATACTAAAAAAATCTAATTTTGGATTAATAAAAAATCCAATCAAAATTATAGTAAATATAATTAATAAAACAATTATATTAACAAAAATTATTTTATATTTTTTATACAAAAGAATTTATTCTCTTTTAATCTATTAAAGTTTTAAAATTTAACAAATTTAATTATGATATGGTCATACATTCAAAAACTATCTCAATAACATAGTAATTAATGAAATTTATAGATTTTAATAATAATACACATACAAAAAGAATAGTAGGAATAATACTTGTTTTACTTTCTACTCCCTTATTTTTCTTTTTAAATAGGGTTCAAAAACTTGGGACAATAAAAGAAGAACTATTTGCTTCTGCATCAAGAAAAGGTGAATGCTTTCAAGGATTTTGTTTAGGGGGTGATCCTGAAGCTTCAATAATCTCCAGATGGTTAACGTTTTCTTTTGAATATATGGAATTAGTTCTATTAGGAATGATTTTTGCTTTTGTCATATCTGGAATTGTGGAATCTTTTATTTTTCCAAGAAAAAATCAAACAATGTTATTCTCTCCTGGATTAAAGGGGATATTTAGAGGATATATACTTGGGCCTGCTTTAAATCTTTGTTCTGCTTGTATAGTACCAGTGGTAAATTCTTTAAAAAATAAAGGGGCTTCACTTGAATCAGTTATAGCCTTAACACAAGGTTCTTCTACACTGAACTTCTTATCAATAATTATGATTTTTACTATTTTTACTCCTGATTTGGGATGGAATAGAATTATTACAGGAGCAATTAGTGTATTTTTGTTTGGACCTATAATTGCTCGCCTAACTTTTGGGTGGAAATTAAAAAAAGAAAAAACTGAACAGATTAAATCAATAGATATTGAAGATAATATAAGTTTCAAAAATTCAATGAAAGAAGGTTTAATAGATTTTGTAAAAATTACTTTTTCTAATATTCTAAAATTAGCGCCAATAATGATTATTGCCGGATTTGCAGCTGGTTTAGTAATACAATTCTTATCTCCAGGAATTATAGATAATTATTTGGGTAATAATTTAAAAGGAATAATTATAGCAAGTACTATTGGAGTATTAATTAATGTACCTCTATTATTTGAAATACCATTAGTTGTTTCATTACTATTACTTGGCATGGGAATTGCACCCGCAGCCACTTTACTTTTCACCGCAGCATCAGGAGGACCAATTACCTATTGGGGATTAGCAAAAGTATTACCAAAAATTTCTGTTACTTATTATGCATTAATGATATGGATTCTAGGAATTTCTACTGGATTAATTTCTCTTCTAATTATCAATATAAATAATTCAGGAATTTATGGTGGCATAAAACTTACAAATAACCAACCAATAATAAGAGAGTCAAAAGAAATCACTAATTCAAACATTTCTTCACAAACTGAATTCAAAGAACCGGAAATAATAACAAACATTCTAAAAGAACATACAATAACAAATAAACAATTAACTAATGAGGATAATTCTAATTTTGATATTAAATATTTTACACAACTAGATATTGAATCTTTAAAAGGTCCTACGGAAGTATGGAATTATAGGCCTGGAGTAGCAATCTTTGATTTTGACCGTGATAATGATATGGACTTTTTTATAACTAATGGTAATGGATATTCTAATATTCTATATTTAAATAATTCTGATGGTACTTTTACGGATATTGCAAATGAAGCAGGTTTAGGTGATAAAAAACTTAATGGAAGTGGTGTGGTAGCGTGTGATATCAATAATGATGGTTACCAAGATCTTTACATTGGAGCTAGAGGATTTAATGGTGACGGATTAGATTTTAGATCTCAAATAAATAATAAAAATACAGAGTTCATCGGAATTGAAGACCGGCTTTATCTGAATATGAAAAATGGTCAATTTAAAGATATCACCAGAAAAGCTTTTAATGAAAATTTAAATTACAGATCAGCAAGTAGCATTGCTTGTGCAGATGTAAATAATGATGGTTATTTAGATTTTTATGTAACTAATTTGATCGATGAAGATTTTTTCATGTCTAGTTTATTCTGGCCTTCACATCCAGGGCATTACAATCTTCTATACATTAATAACGGAGATTTAACATTTGATGAAATTGCAAAAGAAGCGCAAGTACAGGGACCTCAAGTTATAATGCTTAATCCGGAAGGAAAAGAAATAATTTTCAAAGATAAATCCAATAAAGAATATATGGGGTATAACCCTGATGTAAAGGATAAAAACTTAAATAGAGTTGGAGACCCAACAGGGCCATCGCATGCAGCAGTATTTTTTGATCATGATGAAGATGGTGATCCAGATTTATGGGTAGCAAGTGACGGTGATCAATTACATATATATAGAAACGATTCAGCTAATGGCAAAATATTATTTACACACATATCAAAAGATATGGGATTAGATATTATTGGAAATTGGATGGGATTTGCAATAAGTGACTTTAACAATGATGGAAAACAAGACGTTTTTATTACAAATGCCGGACCTCATTCAAGAATAATCTCTACGGGTATGTCAAGTCCAGAACCTAAACCTGGCGGAGACTGCAAATATCATGAAAAATATAACTTAGGCACATGTCTGCATTCTTTTTTGATAAATAAAGGAATATTTAAAACAGAAAATCTAAATTTAATACCAAAATTTGAAGAATTTTCTGGAAAAATAAATGTGATTCCATCTCCCTTTCTTCCTGCTGAAGCAACAATAAAAAATAATATAAAACCAGGAATTGATATTCCGCTTGGTATAGGTGCTTATGATTTTGGTTATGGTGTCACAGCATTTGATTTTAATAATGATACAATCAAAGACATATACTGGATAGGTTCAGAAGTGGGAAGAGGAGAAGGGCCTGGTGGAAATATCTATCCATCTGCGGGAAGGATGTTAAAAGGTAAATCCGATTTTTCATATGAAGACATAACAATACGCTCTAGATTATTAGATATTCAAGGGATTAATTATAACAATTATTTTAAAAATCTCGAAGAAAACACATATCCAGACAATAAATACAATTTAAAATACAAAGTTCATACAAAATATCATGAAAATGGTAAGGGGTTAGCTCATGGAGACTTAAATGGAGACGGTTATGTTGATTTAATTGCTACAAATAGTAGTGGGCCAATTTGGTCTGGAACATTAGATGATGCAGGAGGACCATTTTATGTATGGATTAATGGCGGAGGAGAAAATAATTGGATTACCTTAAAATTGAATGGAAGAATGGGGATAGACAAAACAGGTAGTAATTCAGATGGAATTGGAGCAAAAGTTTACTTAATATATAAAGATAAAAATAATCAAAAATCTATCCAAATGCAAGAAGTAATAGCAGGATCTAGCTACTTATCAATGGATTCAACCAGTTTAGAATTTGGATTAGGTGATATTGAAATTATTGATGAAATTAGGATAATATGGCCTAGTGGTGTAATACAAAAATTACAAGCAATCAAAGTTAATCAACAATTAGATATAGTTGAAACAAAAAAATAAAACTTGGGGAAGTGGCGGAATTGGTAGACGCGCTTGACTTAGGATCAAGTGTTCATAGAACGTGAGAGTTCGAGTCTCTCCTTCCCCATTAAAAATTAATAATTTTTTCTACAATTTCTGCTATTTTGCCTGGATGTGGAATGATATGACAACCTGCATCTTTTAAGGAATTTATTTTTGATTCTGCTTTACCATATTCTCCACTAATTACAGCACCAGCATGCCCCATTCTTTTACCCTTTGGAGCACTTGCCCCCACAATAAGAGCTGCTATAGGTTTAGTGTTATTTATCGATTTTAAAAATTCTGCTGCTTCTTGTTCTTTTATCCCACCTATTTCCCCAATAAAAACGATATATTCAGTCAAATCGTCAGATATAAAATAATCTAAAACATCTATAAATGAAGTTCCAACTACAGGATCACCTCCAATACCTATGCATAAGGATTGACCAATTCCTCTTTTTGATAATTGATCTACAGCTTCATATGTTAGTGTTCCACTCCTAGAAACAACACCAACATTTCCAGGCATAAATATATCTCCAGGCATAATACCAATTTTACATTTTTCTAATGGGTTAATTACTCCAGGGCAATTTGGCCCAATTAAAGTAACACCATGATCTTTTGCAACTTTATAAATTTTAATCATCTCATTTACAGGAACACCTTCAGTTATACATATAACTGTTTCAATTCCAGAATCAATTGATTCCAATATGGCATCTGGAGCAAAGGGGGCTGGAACAAAAATTAAAGATGTATCCGCATCAGTTTTATCTTTTGCTTCATAAACAGAATTGAAAACTGGTATAGAATTATTAAACAATTGGCCTCCTTTACCAGGAGTTACTCCCGCAACAATTTGAGTGCCATATTCCTCACACTTCAAAGCATGAAATCCGCCTTCTTTTCCAGTTATTCCTTGAACAATTACTTTAGTATTGCTATCAATTCGAAGTGCCAATCGAAATCACCTCTTTGTAATTAATATTTCTGAAATTTCATTCAAATTCTCAGCAAAAGAAATATTATATCTACTCTTGCTGAGAATTTTTTTACCTTCATCGCTGTTAGTACCTAACATTCTAATGATAAGTTCAGGAGCTTTTTTATTATATTTATCCAAAGCAACTAAAAAACCTCTAGCTGCAACATCACATCTTAAAATCCCACCGAATAAATTTATTAATACTACTTCTACATTTTGGTCAGACAAAACAGCTGACATTGCTTCTGAAACCTTATGTTCATCTGCGCCACCACCAATATCTAAAAAATTTGCAGGCTTTAACCCAGATCCATTGATAACATCCATAGTAGCCATTGCTAATCCCGCACCATTAACTATACATCCTACAGTACCTTGTAATTGTATATATTTTATACCCAACTTAGCAGTTTGAATTTCAACAAGGTTTTCCTGAGACAAATCTCTTAATCCCTGAACTGAGTTTTGCCTGAATAAAGCATCTTCATCAAAGGTTATTTTTGCATCAAGAGCTATTATCTCACCTGAATTATTTTGAATTAAAGGGTTAATTTCAATTAAAGAACAATCTTTATTCAAATACAATTTATACAGATTTCTTATAATTTTTCTTAATTGCACATAATAAATTTGTTCATATCTTAAAAAACTGTTAATTTTCCTTATTTGAAAATCTGTTGGTCCAGTAATTATATTTATTGGTAAAGTTAAGATACTTTCAGGATATTGAGAAGCTACTTCCTCAATATCCATACCCCCTTCAGGGCTAACAATAATATTCACAGATTGATTACTACCATCTACCAACAATGCTATATAACTTTCAGAATTTATTTGGCTAACTTTTTCTACTAAAATCTTATTAACAATAAACTCCTCATTTTCAGTTTGAGCAGTTTGAAATCCCTTTCCAAGAAATCTGTCTGCAAATTCAATCACTTCTTGTTCAGATTTAACTAATTTAACCCCACCTACCTTTCCTCTACCTCCGGCATGTACTTGTACTTTTAATACAACTTCATCATTAAGAGTTTTATAGATTTTCAAAATTTCATCTTTATTTTTGCAAATATACCCTTCTGGAATTTTAATCTCATAATCCTTAAATAATTCTTTTGCCTGATATTCATGAATTTTCAAATATATATCTCTTTTGATAATTCGGAGAGAGTGGGATTCGAACCCACGATAATCGTAAAATTATACTGGTTTTCAAGACCAGCGCCTTAAACCACTCGGCCATCTCTCCAAGTTTACTCTTTAAAGTTTAAACAAATATTATATCAATTGTTATCTTAAATCCAAATTAATTGCTGTATTAATTTTTTCGATTAATTTTTTTACAATCTTTCTTATTTATATTTTGTTAAAATTAATAATATATAAATATCGAATGCGGGAAATCCATTGGAAATTAGCGACATAGTCATACGTGGAGCAAAAGAACATAATTTAAAAAATATTGATATAAATATTCCAAGAGGAAAATTTATTGTAATTACAGGTTTATCTGGATCTGGAAAAAGTTCATTAGCCTTTGACACAATTTACGCAGAAGGAAGAAGAAGATATGTGGAATCTTTATCGGCTTATGCAAGACAATTTTTAGGTAATTTAGAAAAACCAAATGTAGATTATATAGAAGGATTATCGCCTGCAATATCTATAGATCAGAGAGGTATTTCAAAAAATCCAAGATCAACAGTAGGAACTACAACTGAAATTTATGATTATTTAAGAATATTATTTGCAAGAATCGGAACCCCACATTGTATTAAATGTAATAAAGAGGTAAAAAAACAATCAATTCAACAAATTGTTGATTCAATTAAATCTCTGCCAATAAATACAAAATTTATGATCCTATCTCCAATCATTAGACATAGAAAAGGTGAGCATAAGGAAACACTTAATATTGCTCGAAAATCAGGTTTTATAAGAGCTCGTATCAATGGAGAAATCAAAGAATTATCTGAAAAAATAGAACTGGAAAAAAATAAATGGCATACAATTGAAATTATAGTTGACAGGCTACAAATAAATAATGAAATAGACAATGACAGACTTACAAATTCTATTGAAACATCTCTGAAATTATCTGTAGGTCTTATAAAAATCGCATTATCAAACAACAAAGAAATACAATATTCTGATACTTTTTCATGTTCAGACTGTAATATTAGTATAGAAGAAATAGAGCCTAGAAATTTTAGTTTTAACAGTCCAAAAGGGGCCTGTAATAGCTGTTCAGGAATTGGACATTCTCTAAAAGTAGATCCAAAATTTATTATACCCAATAATGAACTTAGCATTGAGAAAGGAGGAATAGCACCATGGTTTAGATCTGGAGGTTATGCAGATATATATCTTGGAATATTTAATTCAATATCAGAGCAATTTCAATTCTCATTACAAACTCCAATTAAAGATTTATCTAAAGAAAACTTAAAGATTATCCTTTATGGGTCAAAATCAAAGCCAATAAAATTCAACTATGTTTCAAGAAGATTTGGAAAAATGCGATATTCAAGAAAATTCGAAGGTATCGTCAATAATCTGGAAAGAAGATACAAACAAACAAATTCTGAAGGGGCAAGAGAAGATATAGAAAAATATATGTCTAAAGTAATTTGCCCCGAGTGCAATGGATTTAAATTACAAAAAGAATCTCTACAAGTAAAAATAGCCAATAAAAATATTATTGATTTAACTTTCTTAAATATTTCAGAACTTTCTAAATGGTTTAAAGAAATTGTAAAATCAAAATCTAAAAATTCTATAAAATTAAATAAAACAGAACTTTTGATTGGAGAAAGATTAATAAATGAGATAACTTCAAGGTTAGAATTTCTCCTAGATATTGGTTTGAAATATTTATCTCTTTCAAGAGCATCTGGAACTTTAAGTGGAGGAGAAGCTCAGAGAATCAGGCTTGCAACTCAAATAGGCTCAGGGTTAACTGGAGTCATATATGTATGTGACGAACCATCTATAGGATTACATGCTGCAGATAACAGAATGTTAATTAAGACACTGAAAAAACTAAGAGATTTAGGGAATACAGTTTTAATTGTTGAACATGATGAAGCAGTAATAAGATCAGCAGATTACATTATTGATATGGGGCCAGGAGCTGGTGAGTCAGGAGGAAAAATAATAGCAAAAGGTAATTTAAATAATATTATTAAATCTACTAAATCAATTACAGGTGCTTATTTATCTCATAAAAAAATAATAAATAATAGCAAAAATAGAAATATTTTAAATAAAAAATATATAAAAGTTTATGGTGCTTCAGAAAATAATTTAGATAATATTAATATAAAAATACCATTAGGTTTATTCGTAGCAATAACAGGAGTGTCAGGTTCAGGTAAAAGCACTTTAGTCAATGAAATAATTTATAAATCAATAGCACAAAAAATAAATAAATCTAGGAACACACCAGGCAAATTCCAATCTATTGATGGAATAGAATTCATTGATAAAATAGTTAATATTGATCAATCTCCAATAGGACGGACCCCAAGAAGTAATCCTGCAACTTATACGGGTACATTTACATATATCAGAGAATTATTTGCCAATTTACCTGAATCAAAATCCAGAGGATACAAACCAGGAAGATTTTCTTTTAATGTTAAAGGAGGAAGGTGTGAAAATTGCTCTGGAGATGGGGTTATAAATATTGAAATGCAATTTTTACCAGATGTAGCCATATCCTGTGATTCTTGTAAAGGAAAAAGATATAATAGAGAAGCTCTTGAAATTGAAATGAGAAGGAAAAATATATCAGACATTTTATCTATGAGCGTTGAACAAGCATCTGCATTTTTTTCTAATATACCAAGTATCAAGAATAAACTTGAAACTTTAAAAAATGTAGGTTTAGGATATATTAAATTGGGACAACCTTCTACACAGCTTAGTGGTGGAGAAGCCCAAAGAATAAAACTATCATCTGAGCTATCTAAACGATCAACAGGAAAAACTTTATATATATTAGATGAGCCTACAACAGGTTTATCTTTTGAAGATTGTAATATGCTTATTAACGTTTTGCAAAAACTTGTAGAAGGCGGGAATACAGTGCTAATCATTGAACACCATTTGGATGTAATTAAATCAACTGATTGGATCATTGATCTTGGACCAGGAGCAGGCGAGGAAGGAGGAAAAGTGATATATGAAGGTTATACAAAAAATATAATGTCAAACAAACTATCATTAACAGGGAAATTTCTAAAATCTCATTTAATGAAAACAAAAAATTATGAATAAATTATACCATATAAAGTAGATTAAAAAATAAAAATACCATATAAAGTGGTTGAATAATAATATTAAATTATTTACAATAA
>CATLOZ010000013.1 GCA_950054395.1 uncultured Chloroflexota bacterium | reverse complement strand
ACAAATAACAAACTGATAGAACTCGTTATAAATATGTATTTTAATTTTTTTGATAATTTCATATTCATATAATTAAACTTAATAGTATAAATAATGAATTCTGATTATACATTATAAATAGTATGAAAAAAGTGAATTCATACTATTTAATCCAATGTATATTTATTTTACTTTTATGGAGTTTTAATAGTGTGGTGGGCGATGAGGGGCTCGAACCCCCGACTTCCTGTGTGTAAAACAGACGCTCTAACCAACTGAGCTAATCGCCCTATACAATACTAATACTCGTACTCGCGCCCGGTGGGATTTGAACCCACAACCTCAGCCTTCGCAGGGCTGCGCTCTATCCAATTGAGCTACGAGCACTTAACCAGATCTTATATTATAAGAAATCATTATGATTAATAAAAGGTTGATTTATGATTTAAATATTAGATCTATTAAATCATATAACGCTTTCCCGCCTGTAATTTTATAATTTAATTTTATTGATTTTAATTTAGAAGGGTTTTTGGAATTATTCTTATTTTGTTTTTGATTTTTTTTATTATTCATAAAAAATTATAAAAGTTTTGTGGTGGCAACGGGAGGATTTGAACCTCCGGCCTAACGCTTATGAAGCGCTCGCTCTAACCCCTGAGCTACGTTGCCTTAAATATAAATCAATCAAAAGAGTATAATAAAATATAATCGAATATAAAACTATAGAATGCTAGGAAATTAGCACATTATAGTGTTACAAAGATTTGTAACATAAATTTATATAACTTTACATAAGGAGGTGTAAGATATTTAATTTAAAAATAAAAAATAATTGGTTTAATAGAAAAAAGGAAAGAGTTGCTATTTTTATTGATGGCAGTAACCTCTATCATAGTCTTGAAGAGAATTGTAAGAGATCGGATTTAAACTTTGAAGAATTCTCAGATAAATTGACTCATGATAGGCAATTATATAGAACTTATTATTATAATGCAGAAAGAGATGCTGATATAAATCCTAAGGCATATGCTGCGCATCGTACATTTTTAAGTACATTAAATAATAAACCAAAATATGTTGTAAGATTAGGTAATTCAAAGCAACGTGGTGATACTACTGTAGAGAAAGGCGTAGATATTATGCTCGCTACTGATATGCTGAAATATGCTTGGGACGATTTATATGATATTGGAATTGTTGTCAGTGGAGATGGAGATTATACGTATGCTATTAAAGCAATAAAAGAATTAGGAAAGTATGTTGAAGTTGTAGCATTTTCTTCAAACCTTTCTCAGCAATTGGCTGACGAATCAGATTATTTAATTCAGTTATCCCCAAAATATTTTTCTAATTTATGGATTAATAATAGACGCAAACCCTACTATGATAATAGAAAAAATTCAAGATATAGAAAAAACTATAAAAAAAGAGAATAATTTCGTTAAAGTTTAGTTCTTTAATAGTTGGAAAAGTTCTGATATAGTTATTAAGTTTTGTTTTTACAGGAGTTCAAATGTCTGTTAGTGTTGTTTTAGGCGCCCAATGGGGTGATGAAGGCAAAGGTAAAATAATTGATTTAATTGCCGGAAATTATGATATCATAGCAAGATTTTCTGGTGGAAATAATGCTGGGCATACAGTGATTAATGAATTTGGAACTTTTTTCTTTCATTTAATTCCTTCTGGTATCTTTAATAATAATGCAAAAAATATTATCGGTAATGGTGTTGTAATTGATCCTAAAGTTTTAACTGAAGAAATAAATTCATTAGTTAAATCAGGAATAGAAATTAAAGGCAGATTTTTAATTAGTGAAAAATCTCATTTAATTTTACCTTATCATATCGACATAGATCATTTAGTTGAGAAATCAAGAGGTAAAGATTCTATTGGTACAACTGGGCGAGGTGTTGGTCCTGCGTATGCTGACAAGGCATCTAGAATTGGAATAAGAGCAGGTGATTTCTTAAATTATAAAATTGATGATAGTTATATTATTGATAGAATTTCACAGGCTGTAAAACATGCTAATTTTATTATTGAAGCATACGGAGGAAAATCTCATAAAGTTTCGGATGTTTTAGAATTTTGTTATAAATATTTTGAATTTTTGAATGAATATGTTGGATCTGTTGAATTACAAACACAGAGTGCATTGGAAAATGGTAAAAAAATATTAGCAGAAGGTGCTCAGGGGTCATTATTAGATTTGGATCATGGTACTTATCCTTATGTAACTTCTTCAAATTCATCAATTGGTGGTGTTCAAACCGGCCTTGGAGTAAATCCTTTTCAAATTGAGAGTGTTATAGGTATTTATAAAGCATACACCAGCAGAGTTGGCTCGGGACCATTCCCAAGCGAAATTGAAGGTGTTGTGGCAGATAACTTAAGAGAAATAGCTCATGAATATGGCACTACAACTGGAAGACCCAGGAGATTAGGTTGGTTTGACGCAGTGGCAGCCAAGTATAGTGCAAAAATTAACGGTTTTAATTCTTGGATATTAACTAGGTTGGATTGCTTGGATAATATTAATGAATTAAATATAGTCAATTACTATGAATACATGGGGCAGAAAATTGATTATATCCCTTCTGATATTTTAAGTTTAGAAAAATGCAAACCAGTTTTAAAATCATTTCAACCTTGGAACAAATCTACATATGGATGTACAAAGCTTAAAGACTTACCTTATGAGGCAAGAAAATATATAGAATTTATTGAAAATTATATTAATGTTCCTTTGAAGATTATATCTACTGGGCCAAAGAGAGATGAGGCAATATTTATAGATTGATACAGACTTAAATTATTTTAAATCTATATTATATTTTTTTATTGTTTCATCTAAGATAGCTTTTGTTTGGTCATCAGGTTCTGTCATTGGTAATCTCGGAGATCCTATATCATAACCTGCTTTTTTCACATAGTATCTTATTGGAATAGGATTTGTTACGACGAAGATTATATTAAAAAATTCTAATAACCTTTGGTGCTCCTTCCCTGCAACTTCTATATTTCCTTCTAATACATGACCAATTAATTGTTTTATTTGAGAACTTACAATATGTCCTGCTACACTTACAATTCCATATCCTCCCGCGGACAATATGTATAAAGTTTCATTGTCATTTCCACTCCATACTTTGAAATCATTAGAAGTATTACTTATTATTTTAGTTATTTGATCTAAATCACTACTAGCTTCTTTTATTCCTACAATATTCTTTAATTTACTCAATTTAATTGTTGTTTCGTCAGTCATATTTAAACTTGTTCTACTTGGTACATTGTATAAGATACATGGAATAGACACTTCTTCAGAAATTGATTTGAAGTGTTTATATAAACCATCCTGAGTGGGTTTATTATATGAAGGGACAGTCAATAATAATCCATCTACTTCGGTTGATTCAGCTAATTTACTTAATTTAACGCTTTCTTTTGTATTATTATTTGTAGTTCCTGCTATTAAAGCATGATCAGGACCAATACTTTCTTTTACTACAGAAAATAATTTAAGTTTTTCTTCGTCACTGATGGTAGGAGCTTCTCCTGTTGTACCTCCAATAACTAGGCCATCGCTTCCACTGTCAATTATTGCTTTAGCCAATTTTGCTGACATTTCATAATTGACTTCACCATTTTCATCAAATGGTGTTATCATTGCAGTTAATAATCTTCCTATTTCCATATTATTTTATTAGTGAAATTTTAATTGGTTAGGATATATTAGCCAATTTTTTGAA
The DNA here is from genome assembly GCA_950054395.1 of uncultured Chloroflexota bacterium. Lineage (GTDB taxonomy): Bacteria > Chloroflexota > Dehalococcoidia > Lucifugimonadales. The sequence goes on along the minus strand of CATLOZ010000013.1, from coordinate 21,864 downwards.
ATACTTCAAGAATTTGAATAGCATTCAGCGCTGCACCTTTTACTAAATTATCACTTACAACCCAAAGATTAATAGCGTTTTCATTGGAAATATCTTTTCTCAATCTCCCAACAAAAACATCATTCTTCCCTTCTCCGAATATTGGAGTAGGGTATGAATTTGTACTAATATCATCAATTACAGTTATACCTTTATAATCATTGAATAGATTGGTAATTAAACTTAAATCTGGATTAGAAAAAAACTCAACATTTATACTTTCTGAATGGCAACGAATAACAGGGACTCTAACACATGTAGCTGAAATTTTTAAATTAGGTTCTGATAAAATCTTCCTTGTTTCGTATAGCATTTTCATCTCTTCTTTTGTATATAAATTTTCTTGAGGTGCCTCAACCTGAGGAATTAAATTCAAACCTATAGTATGAGGATATACATTCATTTCCTCTGAGATTTTTCCGGTTTCAAGGTAATGTTTTGTTTGGTTAATTAATTCTTCAATAGCTAAATTTCCAGTTCCTGATACTGCTTGGTATGTGTCAACAATGATTCTTTTTAATTCATATTCCGACCTTAATGCATCTAATATCATTGCTAAGGGAGTGGTAGTACAATTAGGTATTGCTATAATTCCGTTGTGTTCATTAAGGCTGTCTGGATTTATCTCGGGGATTACAAGAGGGACATCATCGTTCAATCTGAATTCTGAGCTATCATCAATCAGAATAACATTATGTTCTTTTGATTTTTCCGCAGCTATTTTACTTACTTCAGAAGATGCAGAACTAAATACAAAATCTAATCCTAAGTAAAAGTTATCTGAATTTTCCTGAATAGTATATTCGTCGCTTTGATAGTTGATTTTTTTCCCTATTGATCTACTTGATGCGGACAATCGAAGCTCTGTAATATTTAAATTTGAATTTGGCAATAAGTCTAGAAATACTTTTCCTACAGCGCCTGTTGCTCCAATAATACCTAATTTCATTATTCACCTTTTATTTCTGTTACAGAAAATCATATGTAGTATTATATATGTATATGACTAATTTCAAATAGTAGAATCCTATGTTATATATAATAGCTTCCCCAATAGGAAACCTGGAAGATCTTACTTTAAGATCAATTAGAATTTTGAAAGAGATTGATTTAATCTTTTGTGAGGATACTAGGGTAACAAAAAAATTATTAAGACACTACAAGATTACCAAACCATTATTTAGATATATTGATGATGATTCAAAAATTAATTTTTACAGAGATAAATTGAAATCAAATGATATTGCTTTAATAACCGATGCAGGAACTCCATTATTATCTGACCCAGGTTATAAATTAATTAATATTGCACGTCAAAATAATATTGATGTTACATCTATACCAGGAAGTTCTGCATTAATGACAGCAGTATCTTTATCTGGTAGGAAAATGAATAATTTTATATTTGAAGGGTTTTTTTCAAAAAAATCGAATGATCAATTGATATTATCTTCCAGGTTAAGATATAGAACAAAAGACACTTTTCTTTTTGAAAGTCCCAAGAGAATTAAATCAACATTAAATTTTTTAAAAAACAAATTATTAGAAAGAGATGTCATAGTATTCCATGAATTAACTAAATTAAATGAAAAAGTAATTGAATTTAATTTAGTTGATTTACCTTTATATGATTTCAAACCATTAGGAGAATATATTATTTTAATTTCAGGTACAACTGTTAAGTATTCAAAAATAGATAAAGATTTTTCCACTTACATTAAACAAGAAATTGAATATTTGGTTGCTAATAGATTACCCCTTAAAAATGCTGCAAAAATTATAGCTGATATATTCGATTTTCCAAGAAAAGATATTTATAATATTTGGATAGATAAAAAGTAATTCTTAATTATATTAATTTATGAGCAAAAATAAGAAAAATATTTTAGTTTCTGTTGCGTGGCCATATGCAAATGGAGGGATACATATTGGTCATATGGCCGGATGTTATTTGCCTGCAGATATATTTGCGAGATTTCATCGTATGCTGGGTAATAATGTATTAATGGTTTCTGGTAGTGATGCACATGGTACTCCTGTAGTAATTAAGTCTATACAAGAAAATAAAACACCTGAGCAACTATTTAGTTTTTATCACAAAGATATTTTGAAAACCTGGAAAAACATAGGAATTGATTTTGATTTATTTACATCTACACATACTGAAAATCATGAAAAAGTAGTTCAGGATATTTTTTTGGATTTATTAGATAAAGGATTTATTTATTCCAAGGAAATGATTTTACCTTATTGCTCTGAGTGTGAAAGATTTTTAGCTGATAGATATATTGAAGGTACTTGCCCAAATTCTGAATGCAATTCTAAAGATGCCAGGGGTGATCAATGTGATAATTGTGGAAAAACTCTTGATCCTAAAGATTTAATAGATATTAATTGTAAAATTTGTTCAAAATCAGATGTGATTAGTTTTAAAAAATCTGATCATTATTTTTTGAAACTGAGTCATTTTCAGAACGATTTAAAACAATGGTTAAATTCTAAAAATAATTTTAAATCCAATGTTAAAAATACTTCTTTAGGATTTTTAACAGAGGGATTGATTGACAGACCAATAACTAGAGATATTGACTGGGGTATAAAAATTCCTGTAAAAGGATGGGAAACCAAGAGAATTTATGTATGGTTTGAAGCAGTTTTAGGATATTTATCTGCTACTATCGAGTTTTTTTCAACAACTGATGACAAAGATGGTTGGAAAAACTTTTGGCAAAATTCATCAGAGTCATATTATTTTATGGGAAAAGATAATATTATATTCCATTCCATAATCCTTCCTTCTATTTTATTAGGTAAAGGAGAATTAAATTTACCTCATAATATACCTGCAAATGAATATTTAAATCTAGAAGGACTCAAATTATCATCTAGTAGAAATTGGGCTTTATGGGTTAATGAATTAAGCGAGATATATGAGCCAGATTCAATTAGATATTCACTGGCATCAAATTTTCCCGAAACATCTGATACGGATTTTAGTTTGGATGAACTTATCAGATCTAATAACCAAGAACTTGTTGCTACTTATGGGAATTTAGTTAATAGAATAGTTAATATCTGTATTAAGAATTTCGATTCTAAAATCCCTAAAGCATTGCACATTGATGATGACAGTCAAAAAATAATAGATATGTGCCACGATACATTACGCATTGTTAAGGATGAAATTTCTAATGTGAGACTTAGGAAAGGTCTTTCTGAAATAATGAAATTATGTGGAAATATTAATAAATATATTGATTTGAAAGAACCTTGGAAATTAATTAAATCTGATAATGAGAAAGCTTCTGAAGTTATTTGGATTTGTATGACATCTTTTAATTGTTTGAAAATATTGTTTAATCCATATATTCCATTCTCATCTAAAAAATTAAATAAAATTTTAGGTTTTACTGGTGATTTGATATATAAATGGGAGTGGTCTGAATATGATTTGCCAATAAATCAAGAAATAAATTCTTTAGGTACTTTGTTCAAAAAAATAGAAGTTTAGAAAAATGGTAATATCTACATCTTTAACTAACAGGATAAATAATGTAATTAATGTTGAATTGGATTTGATGAAAAAGAAATTAACAGAGCTTGATTTTGAAGATGATTATATAAATGATTTAGCTAAAGAAATAATTTCTACTTCAAAACAAGGTAAATTATTACGCCCAATGCTGACTATTCTTATAGGAAAGATGTCCGAACAGATGGATGAAAATATTAGTTTAAATATAGTTAATTTAGCGGTTGCTATTGAATTATTGCACACAGCTAGCTTAGTACATGATGATATTGTTGATAATGCTACTCAAAGAAGAGGTAAAGAATCATTTAATTATGTATATGGAAATCATATGGCTGTAATGATGGGGGATATGATTTTTGCTAAGGCTGGTATGTTTGTATTTGATACTTTTAATATCGAAGTTATGAATAAATTCGGGAGTACTATTGTTGATCTTTCAATGGGGCAATTATTAGAAATGAAAAGTAGAAATAATATAAAACAATCTAAAGAAAATTATTTATATAGAATACGTAAAAAAACCGCTTCATTATTTGAGACTGCCACCTGGGCTGGGAGTGTTTTGGCAAATATGAATACAAATGCAAATGAGAAATTAGGGAAATTTGGCATGAATTTAGGTCATGCTTTTCAGATTTTTGATGATATTAGAGATTTTACAGATTTAAATAATAAGATCAATAATTCAGGCAAAAATATTGGAATAGATATTAATAATGGAATATTAACTTTACCTGTAATTTTGTCTTTGGAAAATAATTTTGAGTCTAATCCCTTTTATAATGCGATAAAATCTAATGAAGAAATTAATGTTAATGATCTTGGTGTATATTTAATTCATGAAGGTTTTATACAGCAGGCTTCATCGATTGGTAATATGTATATACAGAAAGCTATTAATAATTTAAAACACTTTAAATCAAATGAAATAAAAAATATTTTATCAGATATAGCAAACTCAATTAAATAATTTAATTTAATCTATACTTTGATTCCCCATTTATAATTGTATGTATAACTTTGACTTCAAGTATCTCGTTATGGTTTTTTAGTTTTGATAAATTCTTATTTAAAATTATCAAATCTGCATTTTTTCCTATTTTTATTGATCCTATTTCCCTTTCTTTCTTTATAGATTTTGCATTATTAATAGTAAATGCTTTTATTATTTCTTTTAAGTTAATTTGACCTTTGCCAGGTAAATTTTCTCCATTTTTTGTACTTCTTGTTATTGCAGAAAATATAAGCAAAAATGGATTATTATTTCCAAATGGGGAATCAGTTCCTATTCCAAAATTAAAGCCATATTTATAGCTTTCATACATGTTAAATATGTTTTTTATATCAAAATCATCCTGATTATTTAAATAAAAATCGCCATGATCATATATGAAATTGGGATTGAAAATGAGATGTAAATTTTCTTTATTATAATTTTTGTAAAATTCAGGTATAAATTCTGTTGCATGTTCTATTCTGATGATTCTGTTTTTCAAAATATCTTTATTTTCTTCATAAAGATTGAAAATAATTTTATGTATAGTTTCTGAATCTATTGCATGGAATGCAGCATCATTATTATAAGATTCCAAATATTTGCGTAATATATATTTAACTTTATTAAAATCATATTTCTCTTCTAACAAGAATTTGGTCGGTCCAAGATATAAATTTCTATTGTTTTTTATTTCACTAAAATTTTTTATTTCTTCCGAACCTGGCATGTAACAAATATTTTGATCAATTATTTTATTATTTATATATTTTTGAATAGTTTTGAATTTTCCAACATCATTCATAGCTCCAGCTTCCACTAATGTTGTATAACCATATTTAAGTAATCTTGAGTTATATAAACGGATATTTTTATCAAAATTATGGTGTGTAGTAGATTTATATATTTTTTTATGAATTTCTTTAGAATTTATTGGATATTCATTAGAATATTTTTCAATTTCGTTTTTATCAAATCCAAAGAAACTTAGTGTTTTATTATTAGTAAAAATTAAATGGCCAGTTCTATGTTTTATAATAATAGGTCTGTATATATTTAAATTGTCAAAAAATTTTATATTAATATTTTGATTTATATTTCTGTGTTCGAAGCCATGGAATTTTAGTATTTTGTCACTTTTTTGATCAGCAAAATTCTTAAAATACATTCGGATGTCTTCAAGATTAGTAAATTGTTTTTCAGATAAATCTATACTTTCTAAATTAGAAATAGATTCAAATAAATGCATGTGAGAATCAATAAATCCAGGTAATACAGAATTATTGTTACAATCAATTATATCTAATAATTTAGATGATATATTTATATCATCTAAATCTCCTATAAATTTAATTATATTATTTTTGATTAATATTGATTTAGAGTGAATGAAAGGAAAGATTTTTGCATTAATTAATAATTTCATTATTAGTTAATTAATAAATGTTTATAATTTTTCCATTTTGTTAGAAATCTTTTATAATTATCCTTGCTTAATTCATCTCTTGTTTTTTCGTGTGTATTTTCCCATACTGAATGAATATGTCTTTTTATAGGTATTTTTGGGTTAGATAGTAATTTAAAGTTTTCATTCTTAACTTGAAATGAAAAATCTATATCTAGATTTCTGTAAAACCTAAAATTTTCTCTGAATAATCCGACTTTCATTAAAGTATTTCTTCTTAAAGCAAGTAAATAAAGTTGAATGGCATCTACATATTCTTTATTAATTGAATTTTCATGGAAATGATTTAAATCATTTGTTTTTAAACCGAACGGGCCTGTCAAACCTATATTTCGATCCTTTAAATCAGTAATTATTTCTTCGAAAATATTACCTGTTATTTCTATACTGGTATCTAAAAGAATTAAATTTTCCCCAGTAGATTGTTTTATTAAGATATTTCTCACTGCACCTGCTCCGCATGCTGGATCTATATGAAAATATTTAAGATTTTTATTTGATTTGTAATTAGATTTGATTTGATTTTGATTTTTTATATTTATTCCGTTAAATGCAATTAAAATTTCATATGAGATATGATTTGGCACATTGTTTATAACAGATTTTAAGCATCTGTTAAAATCTTCAAGGTATTCATCTGCAATTAAACAGACAGATAATTTTGTTTTGTTTTTAGAATGTAATAATGAGTTTACATCAGTAGAACTAGAAATATGATTAGTATTTATATCTGTCTCAAAATTTGACATTTTTTTTACAAGGAAATTTCCATTTTTCTTGTCAAAAAATTTTATGTTTTGCTTGTAGTATTGTTCTCTCTTTTTGTCTGATAATTCAAATTTTTTTTCTTTACGAAATTGTACTCTTTTTTTATGTTCTATTTGAGGTATTGAAGTTAAATTAAATTTTTTGTGGTATTTTTTAAAATCTAAAGATAATACTGGGTCAATATAATCAAATATATATACTTTTTCTTTACCACTTAAATTTGTTTTAGTTAATTTCCATAAAAGAGATATTACCTTTGCAGTATTAAGATTTTTTAATAATTCTTTATCTATTTTGTCAGTCCATATTTTTATGGATATTGGATCTAATTTTGAATCTTCATTTTTATATAACCAATACAAATGCCTTAGTCTATTTAATCCTTTTTGAGCTGAGCGTAAAGAAGAAAAAGTAAAATTTAATTTTGTTCTGTAATTGGTTGTCAAGCATAAATAACGAAATGCTAACGGATCTATTGCTCTTGAAGTGATATCAGAAATCAAATATTCATTTTGTTTTGATTTAGACATTTTTATTCCCTCAGAAAGTAAATGTTGTCCATGTATCCAGTAGTTGACATGTTTTTTCGAAAAACAACCTTCACTTTGTGCAATTTCCCCTTCATGGTGTGGAAAAATATTATCTACACCTCCTGTATGGATATCAAAATATTCACCCAGGTATTTTTTTGACATTGCTGAGCATTCAATATGCCATCCTGGGAATCCAGGGCCATATTTACTTGACCATTTTAATGACCTGTCTTTATCTGCTGATTTCCATAAAGCAAAGTCTCTTGAATTAAGTTTATTAGGATCAATTTCTTCATTATTTAATGTATCTAAATTATTGATATTACCAGACAATATTCCATAATTTTTAGATTTTGAAATATCAAAATATACATTTTGATTTACTTCGTATGCAATTTTTTTTTGGATTAAAATATCAATCATCTCAAGCATATCATTAATATGATCAGTCGCTTTAGGCATATAATCAGGTGGATTAATATTTAAGGATTTTTCATCTTTTAAAAATTTATTAGTATAATATGAAGCTATTTCTTGTGGTGTTTTGCCTTCTTTGATAGCAGCAGCAATTACTTTATCTTCACCTTGATCTAACATTTCTTGCCTCATATGCCCAACATCAGTAATATTCTTTACATGTAGTGTTTTATAACCTATATGAATTAAGGTTTTTTTCAAAGTATCTGATAGTATATAAGTTCTCATATTTCCTATATGAGCGTCTCTATATACAGTAGGGCCACATGTATATATTTTTACTATCTTGTTGATAGGTTTAAACGATTCTAATGTTTTATTTAATGTATTAAATAAAACAAGTGTTTGTTTTTTATCATTCATGAAATTATAAATTTATTTAATTTGTACTTTGTATTAATTGTAATTGTTATTAAAAAAAGGGTCTAATAAATTGTTATATATTTAAGCTCAATTTTAGATAAATGCAAAGCGTTGGTTATTTTTTAGTTTCAAATTCAAATAAAAAGCAGATAAAATCGCAAATTAAATCTGACTTTGAAGAATATTGCGAATTTAATGGTCATACTCCAATCCATATTTATACTGATAACAATTCTACTAGACTTGCAATGTTTAGTGAATTTGAAAGATTGAAACATGATATAAAGGTCAATAATAATAAATATCTCATATTAATTAATAACTCTTCTGATTTTGGTAGAGATATTATAGAAATAGTTAGAAATTTACTTTGGTTTGATTTTTATCAATGTAAAGTTTTATGTATGAATGAAATTACTCCTGATCCTTATCAAGATACAGTTAATAGATATATTTTAAATAATATTTCAGATAATAACTGGTCATCATTTGTGAGATCAAAAATGAAAGAAAAATTTTTAACTGGAAAATGGTTAGGAAGAATTCCATACGGATATGATATTAATGATCTGGGGTATTTAACTCCAAATCCCACAGAGAGAAAAGTGGTAGAAAACATATTTGATTATTATATTAATAAAAATTATGGAATAAGAAAAATTACTGCTTTTTTGAACCAAAAGAAATATAAAACCAAAAAAAATAATCTTTGGAGTATATCCACTTTATATGATTTATTAAAAAACCCGGTTTATATTGGTACTGTAAAAAGATTTGGTGTATCAATCCCAAATTCACATAATCCTATTATAAAAAATACTGTTTTTTTAGATGTGCAAAAAAAATTGTATTCTCGTAGTCCGATAAGAACTGAAATTAATTCTGAAAAATATAAATTATCTGGATTGTTATATTGTGAATTTTGCAATTCTAAAATGATTGGAGTGACAAAAAAAATTAGGTGGTCAAATATAAATTCAAAATTTAATGAAATGAATTATAGATATTATAAGTGTGGCGGTAAGCAAAACAATGGAAGTTGTGTGTCTAATTCTATACCTGCAAAGAATATGGAAAATAAATTTTATGAACAGTTAGATAATGATATAAATAATCAAAAAATAGATATAAATAAAAAATTAACTAAAATAGTTAAAAAAATCGAAATGAAAAGAAATGCATCATTGATTAATGCAAAGAATTTACTTGTATCTGCCCTCAATAATACTGCTCAAGGTAAATTTGATGTCAGTATTTTACGATTATATTTAAATAAGTATGATAAATTGTTAGAATCTGAGCATAAAAATATTGATAAAGATTTGATACTAAGTAATAACGATTTCAAACTTAATTTAATTAATAAAATTTATGTTTCAGATTCAAATTATAAAATTATTTATGAAAGAGCATCTTAATTAGATTGAGTAATTACTGATTCAGATTTTAATTCACTGATTTCTTTATCAGAATACCCAAGGTCTTTTAAAATTTCATCATTATGTTCACCCAATAGAGGAGGGGGAAGTTTTAAGCTTTGTGGATTTTCTGAAAATTTTATTGGAAAACTTAAATTTTGTATTTTACCTAGTTTTGTATGATTTAAATCTATTACAGTTTCTCTATCTTTTATTTGTTCATGATTTAATACTTCATGCATGTTTAAAATTGGGCCGCAAGGTACTCCGGCAGAAATTAATATTTCTACCCATTCTGAAGTAGTTCTTAATTCAAATTCTTGATTCAATAAATTGACCAATTGATCTATATTTTCCATTCTAGATGAGTTGTCTAAATATTCTTCTTTTGTTATAAATTCAGGTTTGTTTATAGCATGACAAAGTTTTTCCCAATTAGCTTGATTTGCTGCCCCAATATTTATATATCCATCATTAGTTTTAAATGCTTGATATGGGGCTGAAAGTCTGTGGGCTGTTCCGCTTTGAGAAGATATTTCCTTTGTTGCAAAATAAATTCCTGATTCCCAAATCGTGTATGATAGACCAGATTCTAATAGTGAAGTTTCAATAAATTGACCTTTGTTAGTTTTCATCCTTTTTATGTATGCAGCAAGTATTCCCATAGCAGCATAAGATCCTGCATTTAGATCACATATTGGAACTCCAATTTTAACAGGTTCTCCGTTTGGTGTACCAGTTAAGCTCATAAGTCCCGACATTCCTTGAGCTATTAGATCAAATCCAGGACGATCTTTATATGGCCCAGTTGTTCCAAAACCTGAAATACTGCAATATATTATTTTTGAATTTATTGTGTTTATTACATCATCGAATCCAAGCCCCATTTTTTCTAATGAACCTGGTCTGAAATTTTGAATAAAAACATCAGCACCTTTGATTAAATCTGTTAAAATTTTGAGTCCTTTTGGGTCTTTCATATTTAGAGCTAAACTTTTTTTGTTTCTATTTATCATTAAAAATGCTGCAGATTCACCATCAATAAATGGCGGGCCAAATCTTCTGATATCATCTCCTCCGTTAGGTTTTTCAATTTTGATTATGTCTGCCCCCATATCACCAAGCATCATTGTACAAAATGGACCTGCAAGTATTTGTGTACAATCTATAACTTTTAATCCATCTAAAATATTATTCATTTATTTACCTTTGAAATTTCATTATTTTTTCTATTTCCTAATAAATTGATATATGTAATTTTTTATTTATTTTAAGAGATATATTTTGATTTGTATTCATAATGTATATATATTGATTTTAAAGAGATGATTTAATTTGATGTACTTAATGATAATTGACAGAAGGGATTGTGACTACTATACTTTTGATAAATAATAAAGGCTATGATCAGAATAGTATATATATTTAAACTTTAAAGAGAGAATTTTGGATAGTGAAAACTAGCTGTGATCCAAATTAGAGTAATTATATAGAATGGACCTGTGAGCTGAAACAATAATTTTATTATTTGTTTACGTTAGGAAGCGTTATTTTCTTTAGCTGTTTAAGTGACTATTATTTTTATGATAGTAATAAGGGTGGCACCGCGGTAGAACCGTCCCTTTGTGGACGGTTTTTTTTATTTAAATTTTAGGGAAAACAATGAGTGAAATTAGAGTATTTAGTGGTATACAACCATCAGGAGAAATGCATTTAGGTAATTATCTGGGTGCTGTTAGACAATGGGTTGAGAATCAGGGTAAAGGTAAGCAAAATTTTTATTGTATTGTTGATTTACATGCTCATACAATTTTACGAGATTCTCAAGAATTGAGAGATAATACTAGGAGTTTGGCTGCAATGCTTTTTGCATGTGGGCTAGATCCAAATATATCTACTATTTTTATACAAAGCCAAGTAAGAGCTCATGCAGAGGCTTGCTGGCTTTTAAATTGTGTAACTCCTTTGGGCTGGCTAGAAAGAATGACCCAATATAAGGATAAAAAAGATAAATTAAATAGTATTTCAGCAGCTTTACTTGATTATCCTGTATTACAGGCAGGCGATATTATTTTATATGATGCCAATGAAGTACCCATAGGCGAAGATCAAAAACAACATGTTGAATTATCAAGAGATATAGCGCAAAGGTTTAATAATTTGTTTGGGGAGACATTTGTTTTACCTGAACCTGTTGTTCTGGATATAGGTGCACGTGTAATGAATTTAAGTAACCCTTTATCAAAAATGTCTAAAAGTTTTGAGGAAAATGATGGTGGTGTAGTTGGATTATTAGATAGTGATGCTGAAATTATTAAAACAATTAAAAGAGCAGTAACTGATTCAAGTAATGAAATTAAATTTTCTGAAGATAAAGATAAAGCTGGTGTAAATAATTTACTCGGGATATACAAGGTAATAACCGGAAAATCTGTTGAGAACGTGGAAAAGGATTTTGAAGGGACAAAAGGTTATGGTGTATTGAAAGAAAAAGTTGGAGAAATTGTAGTTGATACTATATCTCCAATTAGGGCTAAATATCAAGAATTTATTAGTGATCCTTCAGAATTAGACCGTTTATTGGTAATTGGTGCTGAAAATGCACGTTCTATTTCAGAACCAAAAGTTATGGAAATGAAAAATAAAATGGGTTTCATATAAATGAAAAATATTGTTAATTATAAAGAATTTGAAAAAGAATACGATGGGAAGAGTTTTATTGCTCTTGGAAGAGAACTATATATGGACTTAGAAACTCCTGTATCTATTTTTTTAAAAGTATCAAATGGAGCAAATTCTTTTTTGTTAGAAAGTGTGGAAGGAGGAGAGTCAATTGCAAGATATAGTTTTATTGGAATTGGTGGTTATGAGAAGTTTGATTCAGGGAATAGAGGTAGCGGGTTTAAGAACCCACTCAACTTAGTATCTGATTTGTTGGGTAATATTAAAGTAGTTAAACCAGAATGGATGGAAAGATTTTTTGGAGGACTTATAGGATATATTTCATATGATGCTGTTAAATATTTTGATGATATAACATTACCTAATGATCATGGACTGGATTTACCGGAAGCTTGCTTTTTGTTTGTTAAAGATTTTTTGGTTTATGATCATTTAAAACATAAATTGTTGATTATATCCTATGCAGATTGTTCTAAAGGTAATTCTACAGAAGTATATGAATCAACATATAAAAAAATAGATCATATTCAAAACAGATTAAATTCTCAACCAAGCAATTTTCAAAATCTAAATTATGAAAATCAATTCCAAAAAGATTCTGAAAATATATCTAAAACAGAATTTATTGCAAAAGTTAAAGAAATAAAAAAATATATTGAAGATGGAGAAATAATACAAGCAGTTTTTTCTAGGAGAATTTCTAAAAAAATAGATGTTCATCCATTTATGATATATAGAACTTTAAGATCTTTAAATCCTTCCCCTTATATGTATTATTTGGATTTTGATGATCATTACATTGTAGGTGCTTCTCCTGAATTATTGGTTCAAGTTGAAAACAAGAATATTACTTCAGTACCTATAGCTGGAACCAGACCAAGAGGATTAACTGAATCAGAGGATAAGGAAATTGAAAAAGAATTGATTGCTGATCCTAAAGAGAATGCTGAGCATATTATGTTAGTAGACCTGGCTAGAAATGATGTTGGGAAAGTAAGTGAACCAGGGACAGTGGCAGTTACTGAATTTATGGATATCAAAAAATTTTCACATGTCATGCATTTAGTTTCTAAAGTTACAGGTAAGAAGAAAGAGGATATATCTGCGTTAGAGGTTTTTCAGTCTTGTTTTCCAGCAGGTACAGTATCAGGTGCTCCAAAAATTAGAGCCATGCAATTAATATCTGAATTAGAAAATGATAAAAGAGGCCCTTATGCAGGAGCCATAGGATTCTTTGATTTTTTTGACAATTTAGAGGTGGCAATAACTTTGAGAACATTATTTATTAAAAATGGGATAGCATCAGTTCAATCAGGTGGGGGGATAGTGTATGACAGTATACCTGAATTAGAATTTGAGGAACATTTACATAAAATTGAAGCAGTATTAATAGCTATTGAGATGGCAGAAAAAGGAGAATTTTTATTTAAATAAAATGATTTTAATTTTAGATAATTACGACAGTTTTACATATAATATTTATCAAATTGCTGCCAAACATTTTGAAGATACTATAGTACATAGAAATGATGATATAACTTTAGATAAAATTCATGATTTAAAACCTGATAAAATAATTATTTCTCCAGGCCCTTCACATCCTAAAAACTCAGGAATATGTAGGGATGTAATTAAAGAATTTGGGCCAGTTATACCTATGCTTGGAATTTGTTTGGGGCATCAAGTTATTGGCTATACATTTGATTCTGATATAGAAAAGGCACCAGTAATTTTTCATGGGAAAACATCTTTAATAAAGCATAATGATAATGAAATATTCAAAGAAGTACCAAATCCTTTTAATGCTATGCGTTATCATTCTTTGATAATAAATGAACAATCGTTAAACAAAGATTTTGACAAGATAGCGTGGACTGAAGATGACCTGGTGATGGGTATTGCACATAAAACTTTTCCCATGTATGGGATACAATTTCATCCGGAGTCAATAGGTACTGATTTTGGTGAAAAAATTTTATTAAATTTTTTAAATATATAACATGAAAAACATTACTGAAATTACTATTAAATTATTAAATAAAAATAATCTTTCGTTTGAAGAATCTTACGATCTTATGAATCAAATCATGTCCGGTAAAATATCTGAAATTATACTTTCTTCTTTACTTACTTCTTTATCACTCAAAGGAGAATCTGAAGATGAAATAGCAGGAATGGCAAAATCTATGCAAGAGAATGCTTTAAGATTAGAAACTAAATATGACTGCTTAGATATAGTTGGAACAGGAGGTGATAATCAATCAACGTTTAATATATCTACTACTGCAGCTTTAGTTGCTGCTTGTTCAGGAGTTAAAGTTGCCAAACATGGAAACAGAGCAGCTTCTGGAAACAGCGGGAGTGCAGATGTATTAGAAGCTTTAAATATAAATATAGATGTTGATATTAATAAATCTATTGAAATGTTAGACAAGTATAATTTTGCTTTTATGTTTGCTCAAAAATTTCACCCTTCTATGAAATATGCTATGCCAACAAGAAAAGAATTGGGTTTCAAAACAATATTTAACAATCTTGGACCTCTTACAAATCCTGCAAATTGTAAGTATTTAATGATTGGAGTGCCCGATATTGACACTGGAAATAAAATGTCAAATGCTCTTCGAATATTAAATAAAACTGCATTAGTAGTTCATGGTATGGAAGGATTAGATGAAGCAAGTATTTTCGGTGATACTTATGTATGGGAGATCAGGTCAGATTCATCAATAGAAAAAATACCCGATAAATTAGCAAGTCTAGCTGCATCAACTGCTTCTTTAAAGGAATATAAAATAAATCCAGCTCAATTTGGACTTAAAATAATTTCTATAGAAAAATTAATTGTAAATTCTCCCCACCAAAGTGCTTTAAAAATTATTGAATTATTTGAGGGGGTAAATTATGAATTATTAGATTGTGTAGCTCTTAATGCTGGATTAGGATTGTATATTTCTGGTCAATCAAAAGATATAAAATCAGGAATTGAAATTTCTAAAAATAATATTAAAAATGGAAATGCAGCAAAATTAATAAATAATCTTTCTGTAAATTATTAAAATGAATATCCTTGAAAAAATAGTCAATGAAATTAAAAATGATTTAATAGAGAAAAAGAATTTATTATCTATTGAATCATTAAAAAAAAATATAGATTACGATAGTAATTCTTTTAGCCTTTATGATTCATTAAACAACGATTATTTGAGTTTGATAGCAGAAATAAAAGACACATCACCAAGCAAAGGAAAACTAATGAATGGTAAAAATTTTATAAATTTAGCAAAAAATTATTTGGATGCTAATGTTAATGCCATATCAATTGTTACAGAAAGAAATTTTTTCAAAGGTTCTTTAGATAATATAATTAATTTGAAGAAGTTAAATGAATATGATTCAACTCCCGTGTTGAGAAAAGATTTCATAATTGATCAATATCAAATTTTTGAATCAAAATTTTATGGCGCTGATGCTATTTTATTAATAGCAAGTATTTTATCTCAGAAGCAATTGACTGATTTTGTATTATTGGCGAAAACAATTAACTTAGAGTGCTTGGTAGAAGTTCATAATTTAAGCGAGCTTGAAAAGGCTTTGTTATCTGATACAAGGATAATAGGAATAAATAATAGAAATTTAAATGATTTTTCTGTTGATATTAATACAACTTTAAATTTGGTGAAAAAAATTCCTGATCATATATTAAAAGTTAGTGAAAGTGGAATTTTTACCAGAGAACATATTTCAGTTTTAGAAAATGCTGGATGTAATGCTGCTTTAATTGGAGAAGCTATCATTACCTCAGATGACCCTTATAAAAAAATTATAGAATTAACAAATGACTAAAATCAAAATTTGTGGGCTAAAAGATAAAACCGATGCTATATTTGCAGCTTCTCTAGGAGTGGATTATTTAGGAGTGGTTTTTGTTGAAAATGTGAAAAGGAAAGTTACATTTGACCAAGCACAAGATATAGTGAATTCTTTGAGTGAAATAAAAGATAAACCCAAACTTGTAGGTTTGTTTGCGGATCAGCCCTTAGATTATGTCAAGAATACTTTTAGTAAATTTTCATTAGATTATGCTCAATTATGCGGTGATGAAAATTTTAGTTATTTGACTGACTTAAATTTACCTTTTATTAAGCAAATTAAAATTTTTGAAAATATGAAACTTACAGATGCCTTTAATTGTATTGAAAAGATTCAGTCTATAGGAGGATTGGTCTCAATAGATAGTTATATGAAAGGCCATTTTGGTGGGTCAGGAAAATTAATCAATTTATCTAATGCAAAAAAAATAATTCAAAAATATAATGTTTTATTAGCTGGAGGATTGAATACGGAAAATATTCAGAGAATTACTGAAGATTTATACCCATGGGGAGTAGATGTATCTTCGGGAGTAGAATCTAATGGGATTAAGGATAAAGATAAAATAGAAAGTTTCATTCTTTCAGTTCAAGGAGTTAAATATTAATATTCTTTCAACAAATAATACCCTGATTAATGATTTGGATAAAAATTTAAATCCTAAAATATCGGGAGATATTAGAACAGATCTTAAAACACGGATGATATACGGAACTGATGCAAGTATTTATCAAATTATTCCTATTGGTGTTGCTTTTCCTAAATCAAAAGATGACTTACACCAAATAATGTTATATGCCTTTGATAAAGAAATATCTATTACTCCAAGAGGAGGAGGAACAAGTTTGGGCGGGCAAGCAATAGGAGAGGGTTTGATTATTGATTTTTCAATGTATATGAATAAGGTTTTAGAATTTAATCCTGAAGAAAATTGGGTTGAAGTTCAACCAGGGATTATTTTAGATGAGCTTAATAAATATATGGAGCATGCAAATAAAATTTTTGGACCTGATCCCAGTACTAGTAATAGAGGGAATATAGGAGGTGCTATAGGAAATAATTCTTGTGGTGCCCACTCTTTATTATGGGGAAAAACAATAGATAATGTATTAGAACTTGATGCATTTACTGCGGGTGGCAACCCATTAAAATTAGGTTATGAGGGAGAAAGATATTTTGACGAGAACAATAATAATCTAAATTTAAATCATGAAAAAATTTCAAGTAAATTAATTGAATTTAGAAAAAATATAATTGAGGAAATTAAATTAAAATACCCTTCTATTCAAAGAAGAGTATCTGGATATAATTTAGATGAATTGATTAATGTGGAAAATTTTAATTCAGCTAAATTTGTTGTGGGCTCAGAAGGAACATTGGTTGCATTTTCGAAAGCTAAAGTACTTGTTCATGACAAACCTAAATTTACAGGATTAGCTTTGGTTCATTTTGATG
The DNA here is from genome assembly GCA_950054395.1 of uncultured Chloroflexota bacterium. GTDB lineage: Bacteria > Chloroflexota > Dehalococcoidia > Lucifugimonadales. Next base: position 4,262 of record CATLOZ010000013.1, on the reverse strand, counting down.
AATTGATTGCTTCAATGGAAGCAACTGTTTCAATCTTGGAACATAATCCTTCTGCTATTGAACATATTGGTAATATGATTTTGAGACAAGCTAAAAATAATCTCGAGTATTCAAGAATGATGACATTTATTGACGGAGACCCTGATTCGGTTCTTGCGGTTGAAATGATTGCAAATAGTAAAACCGAACTTGAGGATAAATTAAATAAATTGAAAGTTAATTTAGATAAACAGAAATTAGGGTATTCTACAAAATTGTTATTGGAAAATTCTGACCAAGAAAAAGTATGGAATATAAGGAAAGCAGGATTAGGATTGATGATGAGCACTCCTGGTGATTACAAAGCTATCCCGTTTGTCGAGGATACAGCTGTTGATCCTAAGTTTTTACCTGCATTTGTTAAGGAATTTGATCAAATAGTCCGATCGTATGATACTACTGCTGGTTATTACGGACATGCAAGCGTTGGGTGTATGCATATAAGACCATTAATTAATCTTAAAATGCAAGATGAAGTTAATAAAATGAAATTGATAGCATCTGATATAACTGATTTGGTACTAAAATATGGGGGATCTATTAGTGGTGAGCATGGTGATGGGTTGGCCAGAAGTTATTGGAATAAAAAAATGTATGGAGATAAAATTTATAATGCTTTCCGAGAATTAAAAGAAGTTTTCGATCCACATAATTTGATGAATCCTGGTAAAATTACTGATTCGCAAGATATTGATCAAAATTTAAAAATAGGACCTAAATATAAAACTTTTGATATTGATACAGGCTTTAATTTCACAAAAGAGAAAGGATTTGCCTCAGCTATAGAGATGTGTAATGGGCAAGGAGCTTGCAGAAAAGTAACTTCGGGTGTTATGTGCCCATCTTATATGGTAACTAGAGATGAAGAACTTTCAACGCGGGGTAGAGCGAATGCACTTAGAGGTTTAATCTCCGGGCAATTACCTAATTCTAGCTGGAAAGATAAAAATTTATTTAGAATTTTAGATTTATGCCTAGAATGTAAAGCTTGTAAGTCTGAATGCCCATCAAATGTTGATATGGCAAAATTAAAATATGAATATCTAAATCAGTATTATAAATCTAATAAACGCCCTTTATCCCAAAAGTTTATTGGTAATATAGGTTTTTTCAGTAAAATGGGATCTCTAACTGCTGTATTAACTAACTTTGTTACAGATTTGAGTATAGTTAAAAAAATATTAGATATATTTTTTGATATTGACTCTAGAAGGACATTACCAAAATTTGCAAAAAAAAGTTTAGTATCTCTTTTTAGTGATACATCTTCAGATAAGTATCAAAAATCTGTTTTATTATTTCCTGATACATTTTTAAATTATCAGAATCCAGAGATTGGATTTGCAGTAAAAAAAATATTAAATAAACTGGGGTACAATGTTATTGTTCCTGACGATACAAAATGCTGTGGACGTCCCATGTTATCTACTGGGCAGATAGATAAAGCTAAAATTAATATTAAGCATAATATTGATAATTTATATGAATATGTAAAAAATGGAATTGAAATAATAGGAATAGAACCAAGTTGTATTCTTGGCTTTAAAGAAGATTTTATTGACCTTTTAGATGAAAAATATCAAGATAAGGCTGAAAAAATTAAATCCAATGTTTATATTATTGATGAATTTTTTACAAAAAATAAAATTTGGGAAAAGATTAAATTTAAAAAACATAAATATGAAAAAATCATTGTACAACCTCATTGTCATCAACAATCAATATCAGGAAATTCATCTTTGAAATTATTACTTGAAAAATTTGGATTTGATAATTGCGAGTATGTCGAAAATGGGTGTTGTGGCATGGCTGGTTCATTCGGCTATTTTAAAGATAAATATGATATATCAATTGCTTTAGCAGAGAGAGATTTAATACCTCGAATTAAAAGATCAAAAGGAGAAATTGCTGTTGTTGCTGCGGGAGTATCATGCAGAGAGCAAATAAATCATGGTACTGATGCTCGGGCAAAACATCCTGTTGAAATTATAGCTGAGATTATCTAAGTTCTTTTTTTAGTTTCTTTTGCAAATATAACTACGACAAGAGTGCAGACTGATATCAATATACCGTCGACTAACAACGCTGAACTAAAATTCATTTGCTGAATAATAATACCTAGTATTGGTGGTCCTATCATAAACCCGAAGTCACCAAATGTTCTATATAAACCCATGGTAACTCCTTCATATCCTTTGGGAGCATTATCAGCAAATAATGTAACTGTTGATGATGTTAATGATCCTTCTCCTATTCCAAGAAGGATAGCAACTACTAAAATCATAGGATAGGAATTGGAATTATCAAATAAAAATAATCCTAGTAAAATTATACTTGTACCAGGAATTAGAAGGATTTTTCTTCCTAATTTATCAACAATATATCCTGACAAAGATGCAGCTGTTAATTGAGCAAGAGATGTGACACTAAAAAATCCTCCAATATTTGATGTAGTTAATCCTTTATTTTGTATTAAAAGCGGAGCTATAGTAAATCTTCCTCCAGATCTGTGAAAAAATTGTGACATTGTCATAAGCCCTATTGGCAGTAATCCGGATTTAATGAATAAATTTAATAATTGGAATATCCCAAGTTTCTTTTTTGTTTTGGAATCATTTGTTTGGTTTAAATTTTGATTTATATTTGATGGTTCAATAACAGTAGTGATTATTAATACAATTGCTATAACTAAAGAAATAGATGCAAAAATAAATGGGCTAGTGAATCCATACAATTCTCCTATATAACCTCCAATTATTGGACCAATAGTTTGCCCGATTAAAATAGAAATTGTTTGTAAACTCATTATTCTTCCCCTGTTATTTAAGCTGGACATATCCCTCAAATAAATGCTTGCGCCAACGAAATGCATCCCACCTCCAAAACCAGTGATTAATCTTGATAATAAGATGAGTTGAATTGAATCGACATAACCAGTAATGAAATATCCAATGGATGCTATTAAGGGACCAAAAATTAAGATTGGTTTTCTGCCAATTTTTTGTGCTAACATGCCTGATGGTAGATTTGTAATAAATCTACCGGCACCAAAAATTCCGACGGCAAACCCAGCTACAGCTGCTGTATGTCCTAGGTTTTGTACAAGAAGAGGTAAAATTGGGTTAGTTGCTCCTTGCCCAATAGTAAAAAGAAAAACAGAAGCACAAACACCAAATATGCTTATCATGACTTTTATATTTGAAATAGTATTTGGCTCGTGGGTTGACTTCACTATGATTTATATTTGTTGATGAAAAATTTATGAAAATTGTTAGTCTGGTAGAATCGTACACTCACCACCGGATTCGATATATTTTTTAATTTGAGTTTGATTTATACATGAGACTGCATTTATTAACTGCTTTGAAGATACAGCATACCCAGATCCATCAACAGCTATCCCTGAACTAGTTCTTCTCACATAAGTATTCATACCTATCACATCACCTGATTTAATTACTAATGGACCGCCGGAATTTCCTGGATTTATAGCTGAGTCAGTTTGAATTATATCTCTTTTTTTTGAATCGTCATAAAATTTATATGAAACAATACCTGTAGTAGCTACTAATCCTGTTACTCCAAGAGGGTATCCGAGTGCGCTTACCTCAGTTCCGGAGGTTAGTTTTTCTAATTCTTCAATGCTGACTAGTTTTAAAGGTTTATATTCGTTGGGTGAATTGAATACGAGTATAGCTATATCCTGTTTAGTATATTTCGCTTTTAATTTACCTTTTAAAGGATCTTCTAAACCAGTTATGTAAATTTTTATGTTGTTATAGTTTTTGTATTTAAAGCAATGTTCATTTGTCAGCACAAAATATTCATTGTCATTTGTTGATTCATAATAATGACTTTTAATATCAAAAATAAAACCGGAACATGATTCTGTTCCAGTCCTTAATCTGATGATAGAAGATTCTATAGATGTGATTGCTTCAGGCCATTTAATAGATGTAGATGTTGTTTCTAATATTTTTGTTCTGTCCATAATATTATTCAAATCATCTTCTGTATCTTTTTTCAAATTATTCAAATCATCTTCTGTATCTTTTTTCAAATTATTTATATTGGTATTTTGGTTTTCGATTTTTTTCGAAAATTCTTCATATATTTTTAATGTGTCTTGTAAAGATTTGGATTTTTCTAGTGAAGCTTTTAATTCTGAATTTATTCTGTTTCCTTTTTCTTTTTCCACTAAAAGTTCAGCATTTTTCCTTTTT
>CATLOZ010000012.1 GCA_950054395.1 uncultured Chloroflexota bacterium | reverse complement strand
ATGGATTTAAAGAATAATCCCATTCTATAAATTTTCTATTTAAATTAGAATTTTTGTTAAATTTTGAAATTAATTTTACACAATTTTCAAACTCATTTTGGTTTGTTTGTCTATAAATTATTTCGTTTTTCATGATTAATTATTTTTTTCAATTTTTAAGACTAAATGAATTATCTTTTTACAATTTTTAAGGCTAATATTTTATCAACTCTTTTTTAGAATTTTTAATCTTTTTACCAGTATTAATATTAAATTTATTCATTTTGATTTTGTTATTAAGATAATGCCAAATGTAACTATAACTATACCCATCCCTAACATTATTGTTGGATTTTCGTTAAGTATAATGATTGCAAGTAATGCAGCAAATAATGGAGAAGTTCCAAACAAGGGAGAAGCTTTTGAAACACCAATATTTTTAATTCCTACATAGTTTAATAATCTCCCGGCAGCAAAAGAAGTAAGTCCTGCAGAAAAAAACCATAAGAAATCTGAGACGATTAATTTTTCAAATTCATTGAATTGTGTACTTAAAGAAATTGAAAACATAATAATACTACTAAAAAATAAAGAAACTATAGTAGCTAGTCTTGGATCAGTTTTTTCCAATGCTATCCTTGATAATACTGCCGATGCACCCCAACCGATAGCTGCAATAACAGCAAATAATATACCTGTAATGATGTTTCCCATAATTAGATTATATTGTTCATTATTGATTTAAATATTAAATTGCCATCTTCGCTACCAAGTGATTTTTCGCAACTTCTTTCTGGATGAGGCATCATGCCTAATATATTACCTTTTTTATTTATTATTCCTGCAATATTGTTTGTCGAACCATTGGGATTTGCTGATTTAGTAATATTCCCCGAAACAGATGAGTATTTAAATAAAATTCTTTTATTTTCCTCAAGATCTTTGATAGTATCTTCATTTGCAAAATAATTTCCTTCTCCATGAGAAATAGGGATGTTTAATATGTCATTTTTATTGCACTCGTTAGTGAATATTGAGTTTGAATTTTGTACTTTTAGATATGTTGTAGTACATCTGAATTCCAAAACATCATTTGGTAATAAAATTCCCGGCAATAACTTTGCTTCACATAATATTTGAAATCCATTACATATGCCAATTATAGGCTTTTCTTTTTTAGCAAAATTTATTATTTCTTTCATGACAGGAGAAAATCTTGCTATTGCTCCTGGCCTTAGATAGTCTCCGTATGAAAATCCTCCAGGGAGTACCAGGCAGTCAAGATCATCAATATTAGTTTCTTTGTGCCATATATATCTGGCTTCATTATTTAAAATATTATTTATTGCATAATAACAATCTTTGTCACTCCAAGTACCTGGGAAGATTATTATTCCAAATTTTTTTTTTTGCATATTATTAACTCAATAATTCGGTAACAATTTTATTAACAATTTTCCCTTCTGCTTTACCTGATAGTTTTTTCATTAGGATTGGCATTACTTTTCCAAGATCTTTTATAGATTCAGCGCCTACTGCATCAATTGTTTGCTTTGCAAGGTTTTTTATTTCACTATCGTCAATTTGCTCGGGTAAAAATTGTTCAATAATTTTTAATTCTTTAGTTTCTTTGCTAATTAAGTCTTCCCTTGATCCTAATTTAAATGCTTCTATACTTTCTTTTCTTTGCTGTGCTTGTTTGATCATTATTTTCATTACCATATCATTATCTAATTCTTTACCTAGCTTTATTTCTTCATTGTGAATAGCTGAAAGAATAAATCTGTAAACTGATTTTTTTATAGTATCTTGTGATTTGATAGCTTTTTTTAGATCGTTTTTTATTAAATCTATAATTTGGTCCAAAATCTTCCTCTAGGGCCATGGTTCATGAAAAGTATATAATTTCCAAATTTTGTGTCAAGTGTAACTTAAAGATAATCTATAGCAAATTGTATTCTTTTAATTGATTCTTTTTTCCCGAGTATATATAAACAATTAAATATTGGTGGACTGATTTTCTGATTAGTAATAATTATTCTCAAAGTTCCTAACAAATTTTTGGGTTTAACTTTAAGTTTTGTCATTAATGATTTTAAAATAGATTCTATATTTTCTATTGTAAATTCTTGAATATCATTTAAAGATTCTATTGAACTGGTTAGGATAGTTTGGCATTGTTCAGGATTATCACACATAATTTGTATTTCATATTTAGATTTGAATTTAGGCTTTTGATATAAAAATTCAGTTAACATGATTGCATCATTTAAAGTTTTGCATCTTTCTTTAATCATTATTGAAATATCATTAATATTATAATTTTGAATTGCTTTATATTTTTTGATATCTAAAAATTGTTTGAAATAATTATTAATTTCTTTTGCAAAATCATCATATTTTGAATTAAGGATATAGCGTCCGTTAAACCAGTCTAGTTTTTCCTTATTAAAAATAGCAGGAGATTTAGATATTTTATTTATGTCAAAAACTTTAATTAATTCCTCTACAGTAAAGAATTCTGTTTTGTCATCCAAGGCCCATCCTAATAACACAAGGAAATTAAACATTGCGGAATTTAAATAACCAGCCTGCTTAAATTCTTCTACTGATGTAGCTCCATGCCTTTTACTTAGTTTAGTCTTGTCTGGAGCTAGTATCATTGGCAAATGTACAAATATTGGCATTTCCCAATTTAATGAATTATAAATATTGACATGTTTTGGAAAACTAGGTAACCATTCTTCTGCTCTCATCACATGTGAAATATTCATTAAATAATCATCAATAACATTTGCAAAATGATAAGTAGGGTATCCATCTGATTTTATGATTATAAAATCATCCATTTCTTTATTATTAAATTTAATTTCTCCTCTTATATTATCTAAACATTTTGTAATTCCTTTTTGAGGGCTTTTAAACCTAATTACATATGGTTCAGCTTTAGATCTTTCTTTAGATAGTTTTGGATCATAATTTCTGTATCTACTGTCATATCTTGTGATCCTTCCTGATTTTTTTTGTTTTTCTCTTAATTTATCTAGTTCTTCTTGTGTTGCAAAACATCTATAAGCACTTCCTTCTTCTAAAAGTTGTTGAGCATATTTTGAATAAATTTTTAATCTTTCAGATTGTATATATATTTCATCCCAATCTAATCCGAACCATTTTAATGAATCTTTTTGTTTTTGAATGCCATTTTCCACTAATCTTGCTTGATCAGTATCTTCTATTCTGACTAAAAATTTCCCTTTTTTATTTTTAGCAAATAACCAATTAAATATAGCACTTCTTATATTTCCAATGTGAGGATCCCCTGTAGGGCTAGGTGCATATCTGACTCTTACTTCTTTCATATTTGATAATTTGTATATTTGTAATATTAATTTGTATCAGTTGTTGAAATAAAATTCAATGAATTCTTTCATATCTTTTTCTGGTTCACTCTCTACTTTAATATTGTTGTTTTGGACATCTTTAAAACTTAATTTATATGCATGCAACATTTGTCTGTTTACATATTTTGATTTTTTCCCATAAAGAATATCTCCAATGATGGGATGTCCAATTGCTTTTAAATGTACGCGTATTTGATGTGTTCTACCAGTAAGTAAAGTTATTTTTAATAAAGACATATTGTTGTTTGATTTTGTTATTGCATATTCTGTTAAAGAATGTCGTCCTTCTTTTGTTATACTCATTGTTTTTCTGTTGAGTTTATTTCTACCTATTGGTGCATCTATTATTGCTTTAGCGGAGTTTGGAATTCCTTGTACAATTCCTATGTATTGTTTTTTTATCATTCTCGTTTTTTGGATTTTTGTTAAATAATTATAAGTAATTTCATTTTTTGCAATGATTAGTAATCCTGATGTGTCTTTATCTAGTCTATGAACTAGCCATGGTTTTGGTTTTCCTAAATAAGATTCAAATTTAATTCCCATTCCTATTAAAGCATTAATTATAGTATCGTTTTGATGCCCTTTAGAAGGATGGACAACTATTCCTGATGGTTTGTTAATAATTATTAAATTTTTATTTTCATATTTGATATCTAAAGATTGATTTAAAGGCTTTAATTCAGTTGATTCTAATTCAGGTAAAGTAATAGTGATTTTGTCTTTCGATTCTATTTTTGTGGATGGTTTAATAATATTATCGTTAATTTTTATATTATTTGATTCTATTAATTTTTTTATTTGTGACCGTGTAAAATTTTCAAACTTTCCTTTTATAAATATATCAGCTCTATTAAGAGTGTCTTTAGTAGTAACTTTATATGTTAATAAATTATTATTACTCATTCTTTTTATTTCTTTTAAATATTAGATCTATTATTAACAATGTTAATCCAATAGATATAGATGAGTCTGCAATATTAAATAGTGGCCATCGTCCTACACCTATAAAATCAATGACCCCATTCATTGTAAATCTATCAATCAAATTTCCAATTGCACCAGCTATTTGCATGGAAAACGCATATCTAAGAATTGTATTATTTTTATAATTATGCAGAAGAACAAATAATAAAATAACAGCAAGAGGGACAATGAATTTTAGTAATTCATTGAATCCTGTTAAAAAACTAAAAGCAGCGCCAGTATTTAGGACATATTTTATTTTGAAAAAAGCGAAATTAAATATAGTAGTGTTTAGTGGGTAAGATGCTACATATAGCTTGGTAAGTTGATCTAAAATTATGATAGTTATAATGGTGGTACTTATTGAGGATAAATGTTTTGTATCAATTCCCATATTATTTAATATTAAACATTTTGGATATTATACTTTTTAATGTATTAGTTTTGAATTTTGTTGGTACAGTCAACAATCTTTCCATTGGAATTCCATTTAATATTTTATCCAAATTATTAAAACTTATATCACAATCATCTAAATAAATATTTAATTGGCAATTTGTTATCATTTCTTTTAATTTCAAAATTAATGAATCTATATTTGATACCTTGCATGTGCTTAACAATAAATTTTGTTTTGAAGTTGATAATTTATCAAATATAAATGGTAGGAAATATGGAAGGCTAATGCACACTGCTTGTCCATGAGTTGTTTTCCAATTTAAAGTTAAAGGTGTGCCAATTGCATGACATAGATTAGGTCTTGAATTTGAATATCCGATACCGGATATAGTTGCCCCTAAAGCACATTTGGAACGAGAATGAGGATTTGTGTTATTAACTGAATTTTCAAGATCATTGAAAAATATTTCTATTGATTTTAAAGCATATAAATCTGTTATTGGATTTGACTCAGTTGACCAATATGATTCAAATGAGCTTGTTAATGCATCCCATCCACTAGTAGCAGCCAGATTTGATGACATTGTCAGGGTAAGTTCTGGATCTATAACAGCTATTTCAGGAAACAATAGTTCGTTATTTAGTCCTGCACTTGAATTTTTATCCCAATCCCATATTGTTGCAAATTTTGTGACTTCGCTACTGCTGCCGGATGTAGTTGGGATGGCAATTAAAGGTAACCCTTTTTTAGCAATTTTTTTGGTTCCATAACTATATTCCATCCAATCACCGTCATTTTGACTTAGTAATGATGCTGCTTTTGATGCATCCATTACACTACCACCACCAGCTGCCAAAACAAGGTTTGATTTATTTTTTTTGATAGTATGACTTAATAAATTTACAGTTTCAGGGGAAGGATAAGGATCAATTTTGTCGTAAAATTCTATATTTAATGAATTAAGTTTGTTTATTGAATTATTAAAATACTCATTAGATTTTAAGTGGTGTTTACCTGTGACGATCAGGACATTTTTGACTGAAGGAAAATTTTCTTCTATTAATTTAGATAATTGAAGTAATACTGATTTTCCAAAATATACTTTGGTAGGATGGTGCCAATTTAATAATGGATTTTTATTTTTTAATATATTTGACATAAGTCAATTAATTCTCAATAAGTAATTTCTGAGGATCTTCTATAAATTCTTTGATTCTGACCAGAAATTGAACAGCCTCTCCTCCATCTACTATTCTGTGATCGTATGTTAATGCTAAATACATGATTGGTCTTATAACAATTTCATCATTAATTACAACAGGTTTCTTTTTTATTGTATGCATTCCAAGAATGCCTACCTGTGGGTGGTTTAGAATCGGAGTTGAGAACATAGATCCAAAAACTCCTCCATTAGTAATAGTAAACGTTCCACCTGTTAAATCATCAATAGTAAGTGATTTGGTCTTGGTTTTGGTAACCATATCAGCTATTGATTTTTCAATTTGTGAAAATGATAAGGTGTTAGCATTTTTTAATACTGGAACGACCAATCCTTCTTCAGACGCCACAGCAATTCCTACATGATAGTAGTTTTTTAATATTATTTCTTTTTCTTGCATTTCTGAATTTAGATTTGGAAAGTCTATTAATGCTTGTACAACTGATTTGACAAAAAATGACATAAAGCCTAATCCGACACCTTTTTCTTCTTTAAATGAATCTTTGTATTTTGATCTGATTGCCATTATTTCTGACATATCAACTTCATTATAGGTAGTCGTCATTACTGTATTTAGATGAGCGTCAGTAAGTCTTTTAGCAATGGTTTCTCTTCTTTTAGTAATTCTTTTTTTTGTTTCTAATGATTCTTGTGGAACAGGTAATTCATCATTAGATGTATTTATTTGATTATTTTTATTAATTTCAGTATTGATATCATCAATAGTAATTTTGCCAGCTCTGCCTGATCCGTTAATGGAATCTATATTAATGGAGTGTTTATCAGCAAGATTTTTAGCTACTGGAGTAATATTTACATCTTTATCTTCTGATTTTTTTGCTTGTGTTTCAGTTTTAGTGTTATTTGGTAGTTCTAATTCTTTTTTAGAATCGCTTGTATTATCTTGGATTTGTATTTTTTCTATTGATTCAGTATTTATGGTGCCAAGAACAGTTCCTACATTTACAATTTCTCCTTCTGGGATATTAACTGTTTCAAGAATTCCTGTCGCTGGTGCTGTAACTTCAAGATTTACTTTTTCTGTTTCTAATTCTAAAATTGTTTCGCCAGCTTCTATTTGATCTCCTTCGTTTTTTACCCAAGCTCCCACAGTTGCTTCAACTATGGATTCCCCCATTTCTGGAACTTTTATTTCTATTGCCAAATTTTACCTCTTATTTAATATCTTTGAATAACTTTGCAATTGTTTCAGTTTGAACCTTGTGTAAATCTGAAGTTCCTACTGATGTACTTGCTCTTTGTATTGATCCACAATATTCTAATTCAAAATCATTAGTTAATGAAGCTTTATCAAGTTGATTTGATACAAATTGCCAAGCCCCCCTGTTTTTTGGTTCTTCTTGAATCCAAATAAATCTATTAATATCTTTATGTTTTTTCAGGAAATTAATTATTTCATTTTTCGGGAATGGGTAAAGTTCTTCAACAGAAATTATTGCACTATTTGATGATAATGAATTTAATTCGTCATCTAATAAATCAATTATAATTTTACCTGAGCAAAGTATTAAATTATTTATTTTATTTTTACTTTTAGGTAAATAAGTAATTATTTTTTTAAAATTATCTTCTGTAAATTCCCTTATTTCTGATGCTGCAAAAGGATGTCTGAGTAAGCTTTTAGGAGTCATTATTATCATGGGGGTTTTGTTTAAAATTTCTTTGGATTGCATTCTTAAAGCATGGAAATACTGTACTGATTTTGTTGGGTATATTACCCTTAAGTTTGAGTCGGCACATAGACTTAGATATCTTTCTAAGTGAGCACTGGAATGATTTGGCCCCTGGCCTTCATAACCATGTGGCAGTAGCATTATAAGTGAAGATTTAATTCCCCATTTTGAATAACCTGATGAAATATATTCGTCAATTATACTTTGAGCATTATTAACAAAATCTCCAAATTGTGCTTCCCATAAAACTAATGAATTTTCAGTATCTAACAAAGTGTATCCATATTCAAAAGCTAAAGTAGCCATTTCTGTTAATGGGCTGTTTTTTATCATAATTTCAGATTGTTCAGAATATAAATGATTTAGAGGGATAAATTTATTACCATTATTTATATCGTGCAAAACAGCATGTCTTTGACTGAATGTACCTCTTTCGGTATCTTGCCCTGTCAATCTGATATTTTTCCCGTCTTTGATTATACTGCCTAATGCTAATAATTCTGCATGACTCCAATCCAGTTTAGATTTAGTTTCAATTATATTTTGCTTTCTTTCAAAAATTCTTTTAAGCCTATTGTTTATTGTGAAATCATAAGGTAATTCAAATATCTTTTTATTTAAATCAGTAAAAGTATTTAAGCTTATGTTAGTAGGTGCATTGTTATATTCATTTGATATTTCTTTGTTTAATTTAATTAATTCTTGATGTTTTTTAGATACAGCCCCATTGTTAGGGTTTTCTAATTCTGCTTCAAGAATTTGATCCCATTTTTGTGTGTATTGTTTTGTTAGGTTTTCAATATCATTGCCATGAATATTGATTAATTTGTTTTTGTATATTTCTTTTAGGTGAGGATGATTTGATATTTTTTTGTACATTAATGGTTGAGTAAATGATGGTTCATCACCTTCATTATGTCCGTGCCTTCTGTATCCTACTAAATCTATCAAGATATCTTTTTGGAAAGTCATTTTATATTGGTAAGATAAGTTTGCCACATTAATACATGACTCTACGTCATCTGCATTAACATGTATTATAGGAATGTTGTATGCTTTAGCTATGTCTGTACAGTATCCATTTGATTTGGTTTCTTCCGGGTTTGTTGTAAATCCAATTTGATTATTTACTACGATATGTATAGTGCCACCAATATCATAAGGTTTTAAGTTTTTCATATTGAAAAGTTCTGATACTATTCCTTGCCCCGAAAAACTTGCATCACCGTGGGTTATGATGCTCATTGATTTATTAACTGCATTATTTTTAATTATATTTTCTTGTATAGATTTTAAATAACCATTAACAACAGGACTAGCAAGTTCAAGATGGCTTGGATTATCTAATAATTTGATTTTAATATTGTTATGTAATATTTCTGACCCATAATGGTAAAGTACATCTTGCATCCATCCCGCGTAAGGATCATTGTTAGTATTAGTTACTTTACCTTCTTTTAAGTAACTGAATACTTCTGAGTATGGCAATTGAAATAGAGTAGCCATAACACTTATTCTACCTCTATGTTGCATCCCTAAAGTTATATATTCTTTTTTATCTTTCTCACTTAGCTCGATTAGTTTATCAAGCATAGGAATTAAAGAATCTTCTCCTTGAATTGAAAACCATTTTTTTGCAGGAAAATGTTTTGATAAAAATTCTTCAAAGGTATCAATTTCAGTGATTCTATTTAATAGATTTATTTGTTGATCATAGGATTGCTGAGTATTATTTGAATGTTCTATATTATCTATAAGCCAATTAATTTCATCTTGATTATCGAGGTGATAGAATTCATATCCTATATTTGAAGTATACAAATCTTTTAATTTTATTGTTTTGCCATTTGCGTTTATACTTATGTCCGGAGAAGGGTGTATCGAAAGAGGGTCTAACTTCGCATATTTATGACCATTTTTTCGCAAGTTTTCAATTTCAATTATTTCATCATTTGATTCAACTATGTTAGTTATATCATTAAATGTGTTTCTTTCAGAACTTAGATTAGAAAGAATATTTTTAAAATCTTGAGATTGGAAAAAATTGACTAGGTCTAGCCCTACACTATCAGGGTCTGTTAGATAATCCTCATAAAGACCCATAATGTAAGCCGAGTTTAAATCTCCTAATTGATAGTTTTTATACATTAGTATTTTTATTAACTTTATTTAAGAATTACTGAGGTATGAGTATTATCGATTATAGTTATATATTTTTCAATAATATAAATAAACTTAATAATTTAAGGTTTAAGAGAAATTTCAGTCAGTAGTTTTTTTGTAGATATAACATGTTTGTTTATTTTTAATTCTTCTGGGTCTAATCCTAATGCAAGGCCTACTAATTGCGGTACATGAATAATTGGGAGATCAATTTTTCTTTTCATCATCCCAGCTGCCCTATCCTGATACTGATCCAGATTTAAATGACATAAGGGGCAGGGAGTTACCATTGCATCTGCTCCAAGATCTTTCGCAGTACTTGTATGATTTCCAACCATTTTCAAAGATGCTTTCTCATTTATCGTTACAATAGGGAAGCCACAGCATGCAGTTTTACCGGGAAAGTCAACGACAGTTGCTCCAACCCATTCAGTCAAGTCTTCTAAACATGTTTCTCTTTCAGGTTTTTCGTAAAATTTTAGTGCTTTACTAGGTCTTACCAAGTAACAGCCATAGAAAGGAGCTAATCTTAATCCATCTAATTGTCTTTTCACTAAGGATTTGAATTTTTTTTCACCTATTTCCTCTACAATTATCCATAAAATATGTCTTGTGGGAGTTTTTCCGGTATATTCAAGACCTTCATCTGCCAAAGTTTCATTTATTTGTGCTCTGTATTCTTCGTTTTCTAATCGGTATTCTGCCTGCGACATCACTCCTTGACAGGTACTACATATGGTTAGAATAGGAAGATTTTGTTTTTCAGCTAACGCTATATTCCTGGCATTTAATGTGTCTCCAAGTAACTGATTTTTTTCTTGAAGTACCCCTGCTCCGGTACATGATGCGGATTCCAAGGCTTTTTCATCAAGTTCTATTCCTAAGATTCCAGATATTTTCACAGTAGAAGTATATAATTCAGGACAAGCGCCTCGTGATACACAACCAGGGAAAAAAGCAAATTTCATTATTTGTCCTCCAATTTTTTGAAAATCTTTTTTATTTGATTTTTATTTTTGCTGGAATGGGAAAAAAATGGAGGTCTCTTACCCGCTAATTGTGCACTAATAGCAATAGGCAATAATTTGGCTAATTCTATTATATTAAACAGACCTTTGGTTCTTAAAATTAATAATACTTCATTCAGTATTCCGTTATTTTTAATTAGATCAGTGAAAGATTTCGCATGTCTTGCGCCATAATTTTTATCTATTTTATTTTCTATTGATTTTGATCTGAGAGACATTATTCGTTCCATGGGATCTACATCTTTTGGGCATACTTCTACACATTGCATACATCTCGTACAATCCCATATTCCACCATCTTTTTCGAGATTTTGGAGTCTTTCAAATTGTGATCCATCCCTGGGGTCTGCAATAAATCTGTATGATTTGGCTAAAGCGGCAGGTCCAAGAAAATTATCTTTTACTTCAAGAACTGTGCAGTCTGACACACAGGCACCACACATAATGCAATTCATAACGCCAACAAGATGAACCATGTCATCATTAGGTGCAAGGTATTCGCCCTCAGGGACTTCTCCTTCAGGTTTCAAATATGGTTCAACTGCATTAAATTTATCCCAGAAAGGTTTGAAGTCTGCTACAAGATCTGAAATTACAGGCATATTTCCCACAGGTTCTACTAATATTTTATTGTTTTTTTCTACAACAGAAAGTTTTGTTTTGCATACTAGTTTTGCCTGTCCATTTACTCTCATAGCACATGATCCGCATATAGATGCTCTACAAGCACATCTTAGAGATAAAGTACCATCAATTTCTTCACGGATTTTAATTAATGCATCTAAAACAGTAAACCAATCTTCGACTTCAACGTCATAGATTTGATTATAAGATTCGCCATTATTTATTTCCGGATCTTGCCTTTTGATTTCTATTTGAATGGTTTTTTTTGCTGTTTGTAGCATTAATATTTCCTAATTTCTGGTTTCCATTTTGTAATGTTAACATCAGATGTATAAAATTGTACTTCTCCATCTGTTTTTGCTACATGTGTATGTTTTAACCAATTTTTATCATCTCTTTCAGTAATATCTGTTCTATAATGAGCCCCTCTGCTTTCTTTTCTATTTTCTGCTCCAATACAAATTGTTAAAGCTACATCTAACATATATTTTAATTCAAGGTTGAAAATTAAATCGGTATTAAATATTTTTCCTTTATTATCTATTGATGTATTTTCATATCTGTCAATTAAATTTAAAACTTTTTGTTTTGCTATTTTTATGCTTTTTGTATCTCTGAATACTCCTATACCAGAAGTCATTGCTTCACCCATTTCATTTCTTAATGTAGCTGATCTTTCTCCGTTTGTTCTATTTATTATATTTTGAATTCTTTTTGTTTCGTTATTTAATTCCTCTTTACTTTTTGAGATAGAATTTATTTGAGAAGAGTATTCTATTGCTCCTCTAGCAGATCTTCTCCCAAATACAATAGTGTCTAAAAGAGAATTTGCTCCTAATCTGTTAGCACCATGTACACTTACATTTGCACATTCCCCAGCTGCAAATAATCCAGGTATATCAGTTTGTCCCATAAAATCTGTTTTAATTCCGCCCATTATATAATGCATAGTAGGTTTGACTGGGATTGGTTGTTCTGCTAAATCAATTCCTCTAAATTCGATAGCAACTTCTTGCAAATAACCTAATTTTTCTTCTATTTTAGATTTCCCTAAATGTCTACAATCTAGTAAAACGCATCCGTCAATGCCCCTCCCTTCATTTATTTCTGTCTGTTCTGCTCTGGAAACAACATCTCTTGATGCAAGCTCAAGATACTCAGGCGCATAATCTTCCATAAATCTTTCACCATTTGAATTCAAAAGATAAGCTCCTTCACCTCTTGCTCCTTCAGAAAGTAAGATTCCATTTCCTGCTAGCCCTGTGGGATGATATTGGATCATTTCCATATCCATTAAAGAGGCACCTACATCATATGCAAGTGCAAGACCATCACCTGTACATATTAATGCATTTGTTGACGGTTCAAAAATTCTTCCTATACCACCAGTAGCTAATATAACTGATTTTGCTTTAATGATTTCTAGCTTGCCTGAATTTATATCCATAGCAATGACTCCTCTGCATTCACCATCTTCAATTATTAGTTTTGTCACAAACCATTCTTCATAAACCTGGGCATTTTGTTTTACAGTTTGCTCGTAAAGTACATGAAGCATTGCTGATCCTGTTATTGCACCTACAAAAAATGTTCTTGCTACTGATTGCCCTCCGAATCTTCTTGTGCCTAGTCTACCTTCTTCATCTCTGCTGAAAATTACTCCCATGTGCTCAAGATCGATTAAATTTTCCCCTGCTTCCCTGCACATAATTTCAACAGCTTCCTGGTCAGCTAAATAATCGCTTCCTTTTATAGTTGATAAAGCATGATCTTCCCAGTTATCTCCTCTGTCAGTCAGAGCTGCATTTATCCCTCCCTGTGCTGCGCATGAATGAGATCTTACAGGGTGTACTTTGGATAAAATAGCAGTGTTTTTCCCTGCTTCAATACTTTCTAGAGCAGCTCTTAATCCTGCAAGTCCTGCCCCTACTATTAAAATATCATGCTCGTACATCTGGCCTCATATTGAAAATATAAGATTAGAAATAATCAAAAATTATTTTATCATTTTTTTTATTAGCTATCTATTAAAAAAAGATGAATTGTTATATTGACTGGGTTTGTATATTATTTATTTTACTTTTAATTGAATTTATTAAATTATCAAATGAATCTACAAACAATTGAACTCCTTTTGTTTGTAGATTTTCAGTTATCTGATTTAAATCAATACCCATTTTATTTAAATCAGATAACTGGGATAATATTTCTTTTTCATTCCAACCATTATAATTTTCAGGCTTTCCTTTTTTGGCAAATTTTTCGATGGTATCAAGTGGTACTGTATTTACAGTGTTTGGAGCAATTAATTTATCTATATATACACTATCACTGTAATTTGGATTTTTTGTACCCGTACTTCCCCACAAAGGTTTTTGTAATGGTTTTTTATTTTGATTAGGGAATTTTTTTAAAAAAGTTATATAAGCAAGCCTTGAATTTATAATTGCAGTTTTTCCTAATAATTTATGATTTTTATCCTTGTCTACTAATAATTTATCTATTTCTGTATCAACCCGGCTCACAAAGAATGAAGCTACAGAAAATGGAAGTAGTTTTTGTGAATAATTTTTTGTTCCTTCTAAAAATGCAGTTGCTACATTATTATAATGTCTTTGATTAAACATTAATGTTGCATTAATATTTAATCCCATATTCGTCAGTATTTTAATTGCATCTATACCTTCATCAGTAGCAGGCACTTTTATCATTATGTTAGGCATATTGATTTTTTTGTTTAAAACTATTGCTTGATCTATCGTTTCTTTTGATTTGTAAGCTAATTTGGGGGAAACTTCTATACTTACATAACCATCTAAATGGTTGGAATTTTCATAAGTATTTAGCAAAAGTTCCGCAGCTTTTTTTATATCATATATGCTTAATTCTTCAAATATTTCATAACTGGAAATTTTTGAATTTGATTTCAATAATTTTTTTATGTCCTCATCATAATCATTGCTATCTGATATTGCTTTTTCAAATATCGAAGGATTACTGGTTAATCCGGTAATCCCGTTTTTATTGATAAGTGTTTCTAACTTACCTGATTCAATTAGATTTTTGGATATGAAATCTATCCATAAAGATTGTTTGTTTTTGTGTACTGTTTCAATATTTTTCATAAATATAATTTATGTTAAATTTTTTAGATATTTATTTAAACAATTTTTTAATAATATACCCCGCAATGATAAAAAAACGATGTGCGATATCCAAAGACCGTAATTTCCCCAAAGTTTTGTTAAAAAATATGCGAGTAATAAAAATATTATTGTTGAATATAATACAGTATTTCTCATTTCTTTTGTTTTCAACATCCCTGAAAATGTGCTATCTAATTGAAATGCAAGAGAAGAAATAAAAGGTATGATACTTATTATCATTATATATTTGTAACTTTCCAGTCGCACTGTCTCTATATTAGTAATTAAATTAATTAAATTTTTTCCTAAAGTTAAATATATTAATGTGAATACCAATCCAGTAAATGCTGCTGAAACTAATGCGTTATCATAAATGGATTTAAATTTCTTTATTTTTTTCGAACCAATATATTCACCAATTAATGGAGCTGAAGCATGTGTTGGCCCATCAATAGTCATGAATGAGAAAAAAATGAGTTGCAAGAAAATACCGTTAGAAGCTAATGCAGTTGCTCCCAATCTACTAGAAATATATGTAGTTACTAAATAAACTGTCTGAAGGAGAAGAGTTCGTATCATCAGATCTCCAAACGAACTGCCTAGAAACATAATTTCTTTTTTAGGAAGTAATTTATAGATTGTTAACTTTATATTTATTTTTTTTAAATTTACTGGTATTTCGGTGATAATATAAATTAAACTTATCCATTGAGAAATTATTGTTGCATAACCTATACCATTTAATTTTGTATTAAAATAATTAGTAAATAATAAAACTATAATAATGTGAGATATCCCCATTAAAGTCCATGTTTTGAAGATTACTTTTGGTTTTTTAATTCCAAGAAACCATGCACTTAAAATCATTATTATCAAATGTGGACCTACTCCTAAAATTTTAATATAATAATATTCTGTTGTTATTTTTTCAATTTCAACACTCTGATTAAATATTAATGAACATAGAATCCAAATTGGTTTTTGGAAAATTAAAATAAGAATTGAAATTACAAATATAAATAAAATACTAGTTACTAAAACTTCTGAAATTTTATTGAATTGATTTTGCCCCTCTTTTTGAGATGTATATCCAGTTATTGCCATTCCTAAGGATCCAAAAATCCAATAAAAATTGCTTATTATATTATTTCCGTAAGTTAAAGAAGCAAGATAGTTTTCATTTTCAAAGTGTCCGGCTATGGAAGTGTCTATTATGTTAACTACAGGATCCCATAAGGTGCCAAGTAGAATAGGTATCGCGATACTCCAAATAGTTTTTGTTTCTCTCAGGTTTATATTCATATTTTATATTATGGTGGAGACGGGGGAGAGTCGAACTCCCCGTCCAAAAAACATTCGGACTAGGACATCTACAGGTTTATCTGATTGATGTTAAGCTTGAAGACTTCAATCAGAAAGAGTTTATTCAAGCTTTCCGATTTAAATTCTCCTCTGAACCACCGGGTTTTCAGAGCTATACCCCGATTTTCGACACCGCATAATTCTCTCGGGGAAAGTATTATGCAATGTAGCAGCTTTTAAGCTGCTAAAGCTAACTGTTTATTGTCAGTTATTTTTTTCCATAGTTTAACGAGTAATATGGACCTCGACCTGCAATCCCGCCTAATAAATTTTCTGTCGAAACCACGCGTCCCCATTTATTAGAGAAATCATATTAAGATAAATCATATAATAGGTCAATATATTTATCTTATAAACTGCTTAACTATCTTGTTTGTTTTTATAAATGATAGTAGAGTTTCATAAATACTAAACAATCTTGTTATAATCAATTGAATAATACTCCCAAAAATTCTCGCAAATTAAGTGATATCGATTATTTCGCCTCATTAAAATACCCAGATTTTTCAAAGATGTGGTTAGCAAACTTATTTGCTGGATCTTCTTATTGGGCTTTGATAGTTGTTAGAGGATGGGTGGTTTATCAACTTTCAGATAGTAATATGCTGGTGGGATTAGTTACTTTTGCAGCAATGGTTCCGCGAGTTTTGATTACCCCTTTTGTTGGATATTTGGCTGATAAGTTTCAAAGAAGAAAAATTTTGCAAATAATGTTTTTTGTTAATTTTATACATAATCTTGGCTTGAGTATATTATACTTTTTAGATTTTATTTTACCCTGGCATTTAGTTGTTTTAGCTTTTATTCAAGGATCAGCAAGAGCAGCGCAAATGCCTTCATCGCAATCTTTAATTCCTAATATAGTTCCAAAAGATAAATTGTTAAATGCTGTTGCTCTGAATATGTCTACTGTTCATGCTACAAGATTATTAGGACCATTAGCAGTAGCTCCTTTTCTTACTATGTTTAACTCTGATAATGGAGGTTTAAATGGTACTGATGTAGCATTTTTTATATGTACAGGATTTTATGCACTTAGTTTCTTTTTTGCTTTATTAATTAAAAATGAATCAACAGGAAAGATGAGTAAGCAATCATTTTTAAAAAATTTAGGTGAAGGATTAAAATTTGTACATTCAACAAAACCATTTTTAATTATTATTGGTATAACAGCTTTGCATTGTACTTTAACAATGTCTTTTGAATCAGTACTGCCATATTTCGCAGTACATAAATTAGGGGCTGAAGGTAGCGGGGTTAGTTATCTGATGATGTGTGTGGGTGTTGGTTCATTAATAACATCGTTGATTTTGGCTGGTGCTACCGATGGAAAATTAAGGGGTAAATTGTTTTATTTTTATGCATTACTTAGTGGAATTGCCCCTATTTTGCTATCTTTTTCATCAAATTTATATTTTTCACTTTTTGCAATGATACTTATGGGATTTAGCCAAGCAGGATTTATGATTATAGTTCATACAATCATACAAATAATGTCTCCTGATTATGTTAGAGGCAGAATAGCAGGTGTTTATTCAATGTATGTAGGGGGGAGTATGGCATTGTTTAATTTTATTAATGGCTTTTCTGCAGATTATATTGATCCTGGTTATTCACTAGCTTTACAAGGACTTATATTTACTTTGATTGTTTTTGTTTACAGAAATCATGAAGTTTTATTTTATATTTATAAAGGTAATTACAATGATCTTGGTAAATATAGTAAGATGACAGCATCTTAATTTAAGGAGTTATTATGACCAATGATGTTAATTGGCACAATTTGAGGGATCAATTTCCAACATTAGATAAAATAAATTATTTAAATACATGTTCCTTAGGTTTGTTATCTAATCAATCTAAGGATGCATTACTATCTTATATTGATACATGGACTACCAAAGGAGCTTCAGCATGGTACTCAGATTGGATTGAAAAGACTAACTCGTTAAAATTGGAGTTTGCAAAATTAATTAATGCATCTGTAGATGAGATTGCAATAATGCCAAGTGTTTCACAGGCAATTGCTGTAATTTCATCCTGCATTGATTTAGGTACTGATGATGAAGTTGTAACTTCTGAATTAGATTTTCCTACTATAGCTCATAATTTTAAAGCAAGAGAACTAAAAGGCCAAGGAAAGGTTAAAATTGTAAAATCAGAATCAATGAAGTATGTAGATACTGATAAATTTATTTCACAGATATCTGAAAAGACCAAATTAGTAGCAACCAGTAGGGTATATTTTTTAAGTGGATATATTAATGATTATGAAAAAATATTAAAAGTTGCTAGAAGTAATAAAGCTTTGTTTTTCCTGGATGATTATCAGGCAACGGGGCAACTACCTATCAATGTAAAAGATAAAGATATAGATATAATGGTTTCTGGTGGATTGAAATGGTTATTGGGTGGATCAGGTATAGTTTATATGTATGTTAAAAAAGAATTGATTAATCAACTTGAACCATCTGTTACTGGTTGGTTTTCACATAAAAGACAATTTGAATTTGACCCACATACAATTGAATTTTCTGATACAGCTGCGCGATTTGAAACAGGAACACCATCTATAAGTGCAGTATATCCTGCAGAACAAGGATTAAAATTTATTAATGATACGGGAGCTGAAAATATTAGAAATAGAACTCTTCATCTTACATCTTTATTGGTAAATAGCTTAATAGAATTAGGATTTTCATTAAAGGTTCCAGAAGACTTGAATAACCATGCGAGTATTACAATGATTGAGTGTTCTAATCCTCCTCTTGTTGTTGATGAATTAAAAAAAGCAGCTATTATTGTAGATAATAGGCCAGGATGTGTTAGGATTTCACCTTTTTTCTATAATAACGAAAGTGAAATAGATCATTGTGTAAATGTACTTTCAAATATGAAAAATTCTGATAGCACCTTATTTTAGATTTATATTAATTTTTTTTATTAAAAGCCAAAAGATAAAATATAGTATTACTAAGGCTATTAATGCATAAGCTATATAATCTGAAATTTTTATTGTTGTTTCAAGTATATACCGAATTCTATCTCCAAAAATATAGCTTAATATTCCTATTGCTCCATATCTTATTGATCTTCCTATTAATGTATAAATACTGAATGTAGTTAGTTTAAACCTCATTAACCCTGATAACCATGCAGTAACTTTATATGGTATAAATGTGATAGAACTAATAAGTATTAAAATACCTCCTTTCTCATTGAAAATTATATTTGTTTTTTTAAATTTTTCCTCAGATACAAAGTAATTTATTAAATTTTTATAGTTTTGATGAATTTTAATAGCTAAAAAATAACTAATTAGTCCACCTATATAACTTGAAAGTGTAACTAATATTATTGTTAATATTATATTTTCAGGAAAATAGGTTATCGATAAAATTATAAGTGGATCTGGGGGAACAGGGCTTATGATTGAATCCATTAGTGATAAAAAGCATATTGAAATAATCCAATAATAAAAAGGAAGGTTTATAAGCCATTCGTATATTGGGTTTAAATAATCCATATGATTTTTATATTAAATATTATCCGATGTTTATTTTAAATGAATACTTTTTCTTTTTATATTTTGCATTTAGAGAGTAGGATTTATATTGTTTTATTTGATCATGTTTTTTTGTTGACGCAATTTCATTTTTATTTTTATCAAATACTGTAACTATTTTATTGGTATTTTCAATATTTATAAAATAATTTGTATTATAGATTGAATTTAAATTGTGTAGTATTTGATTGCTAGATCTAAGTAACGATATAGATTCTTCAATGCCTATTTCTTTAAATTTGATAACTTGTCCTGGTTTTGCTTGAGAGATTTTTGGTATATCTACACTTGCAATAGTGGCAATTTTTGGATACCCTCCGGTTGTGCCTCTATCATGCAATAATATTATAGGTTGCCCATCTCCTGGGATTTGGATTGATCCTAGAGCTCCTCCTTCTGATATTATGTCAGATTTTTTAGAATGTTTGATTTCAGGACCCGATAATCGATAACCGATTCTGTTTGATTGAGGAGTTATTATGAATTCTGATGACAATAATTTATTTATTTCATTTTGATTGAAATAATCATCATGTGGTCCGAGTATAATTCTTAAAGTTATATCATTTTCCTGCCTGATATAGTGTTTTGTATAATTAAAATTATTGTTTAACGAAGGTATTGAATTATGTGAATTTATTAAATTTATTTTATCCCCTTTTTGTAAAGGCAAGCCATTCTTATATCCGCCTATTCCAAGACTGGTATTTGTAGAGTAGCTATTCATTATTTTTTCCATTTCCATATTCATATTAAATAATATATATGATCTTATACCCCAATTTAGTGATCCCCATTTAAGGATTGAATTTTCTTTTACATATATAGGTTTCCACATTCGAATTTTTTCCCCGTTAAGTATTGGAGAACTTTGAGCTCCAGTGATACATATCCACATATTTGATTTGAATTTTATAGTTGGGCCAATCAACGTAGTTTCAATTCCTGGGTTATCAGAAGTATTTCCTAATAATATATTTCCTATTTGAAAGGCCAGACTATCTAATGCACCACTAGTTGGCACCCCGAATTTTTGATATTCAAATCTTCCCAGATCTTGAATAGTACTTAACATTCCAGGTTCTTCAATAATAATTGTAGATTTTTGTTTTTGATTAGATTTCATCAGTTTCAATTTTATATTTATTAAGTGATATTTCTTTTTCTAGTGTTTTATATAATTTAATGCTTTTTATTGGTTCGAATTTTATTTTATCCCCTGGGTTTAGTAAAACTGGAGGGTTTCTATTATGATCAAATAATTTTAACGGAGTTTTTCCAATTATTTGCCATCCTCCTGGAGTTGCTGATGGATAAATGCCAGTTTGAGTTTCAGCAATTGCTACAGACCCTGCAGGTATTTTTATTCTTGGATTTTTTAATCTTGGTGTATTTAATTTTTCTGGTAATCCGCCTAGATATGGAAATCCTGGACTAAACCCAATTGCATAGACCAGATAATTTACAGATGAATGTGTTTTTATTACTTCATTTTTAGATAAATTTGTATGATTAATAACGTTATCTAAATCAGGACCAAATTCCCCTCCATAATATGTTGGTATTATTATTAACTTATTATTAGGTGTAGCGGACTTTGAGATTTTATTATAATTTTCATTAATGTATAAATTTAAATCTGACAACTCAATTTCTAAAGGATTAAAATAAATTAATAATCCTTTGTAAGCCGGTATTATTTCTCTTACCCATGTTGGTTTGTTATTTTCTAAAGTAGAACAAAAATCATGTACTTTAGAATTAATTTCGGGATGAATACTGTCACCTATATCCACTATTATTGCACAGTCGCCAGCTAATTTTATTTTAGGAGTGTTAAAAGTTTTATTCATTAATAATATCTTTTAATTTAGTTATTTTAATGTTTGAATTTTCGAATTCAGTTTTAAGCTTTTTGGCTAAATCTACAGCACCTGGAGTATCTCCGTGCAGACATATTGTATCAGCATCATATGTTATGGTACTCCCATCTATAGCTTCAACCTTCCCTTCGGAAATCATTCTTATACTTCTTTCAACAACTTCATCAATATCGTGAATTACCGAACCGTTTTTTGATCTTGAAACTAATGTGCCATCAGGCTCGACTGCTCTGTCAGCAAATACTTCCTTACCAATTTTAAGGCCCATGTCTTTAGCTGTTTCAGCCCATTTCGAACCTGATAATACAACTAATATTAGTTCAGGATCTACATGTAAAATAGCATCACATATAGCTTTAGCTGTTTCATCATTAACCAATGCTTGATTATATAAAGCGCCATGAGGTTTTACATGCTGAAGCTTTTTATTTGGTACAAAAGCAGTAATAGCTCCAATTTGATAAATTACATCATTTTTAATTTCATTGTAATCTGAATTTATAAATCTCCTCCCAAAACCTACTAAGTCTGGGAAACTTGGATGTGCCCCAATTTCTACATTATGCTCTATTGCCAAATCTACGGTTGTTTTCATCCAGTTTGGATCTCCTGAATGAAATCCGCAAGCAATATTTGCTGAAGTTATATATTTTATAACTTCTTCATCCATTCCTAATTTATGTATTCCAAAGCTTTCTCCCATATCACAGTTGAAATCAATTTTTTTATTCATATTATCTCCGATGTATTGAATGGTTGAATTTTTAAATTAAAACTATTAGACTCTTCTGAGAATTATATTCAAATATTGTACAATTTTTCATTTTAACAGTTCTATATCTAAATATATTAATTAGGAGTTAAGTTATTACAGAAGAAATGCTAAATAAAGCTGTCGATTTAACAATTTTTGGAATTGCAATTTCTTTTTTGTTATTAACAATTCTTATCTTTTTCATTGTAATTATTAAATATTTTGATAAGAAATTAAATAATAGCAAAGGTGAAAAACAAGATTCCAATTATGATAAAGCCTTAGCTGCCTCAGTGGCTGTAAGTTTGGTTGAATCAGAATTAGAACATTACAAAAAACTAAACATGGAGTAATTTTGGATATATTTATTGATTGGATTAAAACAACGGGAATATATAATTTGTCCTGGGAAAATCTGGTTATGTTTGTATTAGCTTTCTTTTTTATGTATTTGGCTATAAAGAAAAATATGGAATCTTATGAATTGCTTCCAATTGGACTCGGAATAATAATAGCCAACCTTCCTATGACAGGGTTGGCTGTATTTGACTCAGGATCTGGGATTCATCAATCCTCAGGAATATTTGGAGTTATCTTTTATTATACCCTTTCTTTTTGGAATATTTTGCCACCTATAATATTTTTAGGGCTCGGAGCTATTACAGATTTTACTCCTTTGATTAATAATCCTAAAACATTACTTTTAGGCGCTGCCGCTCAAATAGGGATATTTGTTTCTTTTTGGGGAGCATCACTTACAGGATACTTTACTTTGAAAGAAGCAGCATCAATAGGTATTATTGGAGGGGCTGATGGCCCAACAACAATTTTTCTAACTGCTAGTCTAGCACCACAGTTACTTGGAATTACTGCTGTTATAGCTTATTCGTATATGGCAGCTGTAGCATTTATACAACCTCCAATAATGAAATTACTTACCACAAAATCTGAAAGAAATATTATTATGCAAGAATTAGGTCCTGTTAATAATAAACTTAAAATTTTATTTCCAAATATTGCAATGTTTTTAATAATTCTAATTGTTCCAAGGTCTGCACCATTAATTTCAATGTTTATGATTGGGAATATTTTAAAAGAAAGCGGTGTTGTTCCAAGATTGGTAGATACTGCTAGTAATGAATTAATCAATTTATCAACAATATTTTTAATGTTAACTATCGGAACACAATTAAATGGTCCCAAGGTAATTAATGTTGAAACATTATTAATATTAGGATTAGGATTAGTAGCTTTTGCAGTAGGCTCTGCTTCAGGAATTATTCTAGCAAAAATAATGAATTTATTTCTGAAACAAAAAATCAATCCATTGATAGGTTCTGCGGGTGTTTCTGCGGTACCTATGGCAGCAAGAATATCTCATCATATTGGGCAAGAAGAAAATTCAAATAATTATTTGTTATCACATGCTATGGGGCCAAATGTCGCAGGTGTTATAGGTTCAGCTGTTATAGCTGGTTTGTTTATAGCTTTAATTAAATAGGTTTAGATTTGAAAAAAGAAGTTACAGTAAATATAGATGGAAAAGAATTTGTTGTTGAAATATTTGTAGATAATAATTTGAATATAGATTCAGTAGTTGTTGATGGGGAAATTATAGAATTTGATGAGATTAATAATATTAATATTCAGGAAAGTAGCAAAAATATAGATGCAAAGCTAAAACTTGATTCTGATGAATTGATTAAAAATGAAAGTAATTCAAGTTCGCATAACATAATTTCTCCAATGCCTGGAGTTATTTTGAAAATTATAAAGAATAAAGGGGATTCTGTTTCAAAAGGTGATGATTTATTTGTTGTTGAATCTATGAAAATGGAACAAATTATTAAATCAGACTATGATGGTATTGTAGATGTTATAAATGTGGATTTTAAGGAGCAAGTATCTGCCGGAAAAATATTGATGACTATTAGTTAAAAGGTAGTGTTATGAAGATAGAAGCATTAGAAACTTTATTAGTAGATAAGTATTTGTATGTAAAAATTTATACTGATACCGGCCTGATAGGAATAGGAGAATCGGGTGCTTGGGGATTTTTAGAATCATCTGAGGCTGCTATTCATACATTTGGTGAGTATTTGATAGGCGAAAATCCTTTGTTAATCGAACATCACTGGCAATATATGTATAGAGCGTTTCATTTTCGTGGTTCTGCAATTATGGGAGCTATTAGCGCAATAGATATTGCTCTTTGGGATATAGCCGGGCAATTTTACCAGGTCCCGATTTATGCTCTTTTAGGAGGAAAAGTAAGGGATAAAATCAGAGCATATTTTCATGTTTCAGGAGATACTAAAGAAAAACTTATTGAGGGAGTGAAAATGGCAAAAAGAGACGGTTTTACTGCAGTTGGTCATTTAACTCCGTTTTTAGATGAAGATAGATCAGTTCCTTATTTTAAAACTCATGTAGATAAAATGACTGATGCAATTGACACTGTAGCAATGTATAGAGAAGTTGCTGGCAAAGATGTAGATTTGTGCATAGAAATTCATAGAAGATTAACCCCTGCTGAAGCAGTTGTTTTAGGGAAAGGAATAGAAGAATTTTATCCTTATTTCATTGAAGATCCTATTCTACCTGAAAATTACGATAGCATGGCATTTGTTGCGTCGAAAATTGATATACCAATTGCAACTGGAGAAAGGTTATTATCAATTCATGAATTTGAAATGTTGTTAACTAGAAACGCTGTCCAATATGTAAGACCAGATGTATGCATGGCAGGTGGGATATCTCACACCAAAAAAATTGCATCATTAGCAGAGTCTAGGTATGTTAATGTAGTTCCTCATAATCCTTTAAGCCCAGTAAGTACTGCAGCATGTGTACAATTAGCGGCATGTATACCAAATTTTGGTTTACAGGAATTGCCTCATGGTGAAAATCATAGTCCTAAAAAAGATATAGTAGATTCTCCATTAAAAGTTGAAAATGGATTTATATTATTACCAGATAGCCCAGGTTTAGGAATAAAGTTGAAAGATGGTATCGAAGATTTATATCCTCCGAACCCAAGGAAAATTGAAACGCGATTAGGTACTGACGGGTCTATTGTGGATCAGTAATTTGGGATACTTTTTCCCATTCTGATTCAATGAGTTTAATTTTTTTTGTAATATTATTCAGATCTTTATTTATATTCATGAAATCAGCATCTGATTCTTTTGTTTTGTCTATCAAATTTTTTTGATGTTTGTATAATTCGTCTAGATTTTTTTCAAGACTTTTAAGTTTCATTAATTTTTTTTGTTTTATTAATCTTGATTCTGCTTTGGTTTTTCTTTGTTCTTTTTTTATATTAATTTTTTTTGTTTTAATTTCAGGATGTATATTTTTTAATTGATTATTTGATTTATTAAAAAAGTAATCATAATTACCATAATATCGATTAATTTCATTATTGTTTACATGAATAATATGAGCATTTAAATTACGTATAAATGTTATATCGTGACTTACTACGCATATAGTTCCCTCATAATCTTTCAGCAATTTTTCTAATCCGGCACGCCCATCTATATCAAGATGTGTAGTAGGCTCATCTAAAATTAGGTAATTTGGAGGATTAGAAAACATTCTTGCAAAAGAAAGGCGTATTTTTTCTCCCCCACTTAAGATATTTACTTTTTTGTTTATACTATCTTTTGAAAAGCCAAAA
>CATLOZ010000011.1 GCA_950054395.1 uncultured Chloroflexota bacterium | reverse complement strand
AATATTTCTATAATAATAAGATAATTTGGAATATAAATATGACAAGAAAGAAAGAAAGAATTGCAAAAAACAATTCTAAATTAATTGTATTTGCTTTTGGTTTTATTGGTTTTATTATTGGAATAGCTTTAGGTGTTAATTTTGTTTCAATATTACTAATTACAATTATGCTTTTTTTATTAATGATGTATGTAAGAACATCAGATAATTATGGAGAATATAATATTGGAAGTAATTCTGTGAAATTTTTATCATCTGTAACATTTTTATTATGTTGGATAATAGGTTTTATGGTAAATTCCTTATTGTAAATATAAATTAATAATATGTTTAAATCATTTCTTTTATCTGTTTTAGAAATATTATCTCTTAAAAATATATTTAATAAGATAAATGATTGTCACAATACAGAAGATTTTAGAAAATTAGCCAAATCAAAATTACCTGCACCAATTTTCCATTATATTGACGGAGGGGCTGATGATGAAATTACTTTAAGAAGAAATACTGAAGCTTATGAACAATGTGATTTGATTCCTAATGTATTGGCCGGAGTTGAGAATATAGATCTTTCTACAACAGTGATGGGGCAGAAAATCGATATGCCTTTATTTTGTTCTCCCACAGCAGTTCAGCGTTTATTCCATCACGAAGGAGAAAGAGCAGTTTCAAAAGCTGCGGAGAAATTTGGTACTATGTTTGGGATTTCATCTTTGGGGACAGTTGGATTGGCTGAAATTGGAAGCACTATTAATACTCCTAAGATGTTTCAACTTTATTATCATAAAGATAGAGGCCTCACTGAAAGTATGCTAGAACAGTGTCATGAAGCTAATTTTGATGTTTTGGCTTTAACTGTAGATACAATTGTTACAGGTAATAGAGAAAGAGATCTTAGGACGGGATTTACTATGCCTTTAAGATTATCTTTAAGTAGTTTGATGAGTTTTGCCATTCATCCTACATGGGCAATAAATTATTTTACACATAAGAAATTTGATTTACCAATTTTAAAAGATCATATTAATGAAGCCAATTTTGTTGTTAATTTAGGAGAATATTTTACAAGTATGCTAGATCAATCGATGAATTGGAATGATGCTGAAGAATTAAGGAAAAAATGGGGAAAAGAATTTTGCTTGAAAGGAATAATGAGTGTAGAAGATGCTAAAAGAGCTGTTGATATTGGAGCTACAGGGATAATAGTTTCTAACCATGGCGGGAGACAGCTAGATGGTAGCAGAGCCCCGTTTGATCAATTGTCTGAGATAGTTGATGCAGTAGGTGATAAAATTGATGTAATCTGTGAAGGTGGTATAACAAGAGGTACTCATGTTCTTAAAGCTTTAAGTTTGGGTGCCAAAGCATGTAGTGGAGGTAAAATGTATTTATATGCATTAGCAGCGGGAGGGCAAAGAGGTGTAGAAAAAGCTTTAAGTAACTTGCAATCGGAAATGATCAGAGATATGAAATTAATGGGTTGTACCAAAGTGTCAGACTTATCAAGGAATAATATTCGTTTTAGATAAAGTTATCTTTAATAATATTATAAGCTTTGTCTTGAATTAATTTATTCGCATTATTTATTGAATATTCAATATCTTTCTCATTATTACATAAGGGGTATATTTTCTTAATTCCTTCTTTATATACTTTTTGATAATCTTTTCCAAGAATTCCGCAAATTGCAAATACTGGAATTCGGTGTTTTTTTGCTATTCTAGCCACAGCAATAGGTGCTTTATTATTTATTGTCTGAAAATCTATCTGACCTTCTCCTGTTATTACAATGTCAATATTTTGGCAATGTTTTGTAAATTCAAGATAATCTAAAACTATTCCAGAACCTGATTTGAGTTTTGCATTCAGGAAATACATTGCAGCAGCTCCAATTCCTCCTGCAGCGCCACTACCAGGATGTTTTGATATTTCTTTTTTACTAATTGAATCTATTAAATTCCCGTAGTTTTTCATATAAGAATCGATTAATTCTATTTCTTCTGAATTAAATCCTTTTTGTGGGCCAAAAATATATGTTGCTCCATTAGGTCCATAAAGTGGGTTGTTCACATCACAAGCAATTTGAAAAGAAGAATTACGAATTCTTTTATCTAAATTTTTCAAATCTATTGTATTTAAGCTGCCTAAACCTTTAATTCCTCTTTTTATTGGTTTATTATTTTTATCTTTCAATATTGCTCCTAAGGCCTCTGCCATTCCTAGTCCGCCATCATTTGTCGCTGATCCTCCAATTCCAATGATAAAATTATTAAAACCATAATTTAAACATTCTTTAATTACTTCTCCCATTCCATAAGTGGTATAGGTATATGGTTTTAATTTGTTTCTATCCACTAAAGTAAGCCCGGATATTTTAGCCATTTCTATTACTGCAGTTTTATTATCTCCAAGAGCTCCCCATTTTGTTTTGATTTTTTTCCCATCTGGCCCAGTTGCTGTTGTTTCATATATTTTCCCTTTTGTAACTTCTACTAAAGTATCAAGAGTATTATCACCTCCATCAGCCACAGGTAATTTAATAATATTGTGATTTGGATTAGCTTTGATTATTCCTTTTTCAATATTATTTGCTACTTCAATTGCAGAAATACTACCTTTGAATGCTTGAGGCGCTATTAATATATTCATATATTGTAATTGTAATTAATCATAAAAAATTATAGTTATACTACTGAAAATATCTCAAAGAGTATACTATTTATAGAGAGGAAAATATGACTCGTGGAATTATAACTGCACCACAACCCGAAGCAGTAGAAAAGTTGGTTCTTTTAATACTACAAGATGGAGGTAATGCAGTTTCCGCGCCAAGATTTACAGCAAATAGTAATGGGATAGATGTCACAAATAGAATACCTAGGTATATTACTAAGGAATTGGAGAAAAAAGGGTATGAGTTGATAAGAAACCCATTCAGTTATGGATTTGCAGGTGTCCATGGAATAAGAGTTAAAGATGGGATTTGGGATGGAGGTGCTGACCCAGGTAGAGATGGTATGGTTTTAACTGTTTAAATTAAACAATACTGATCTAGAGTTTTATTACTAATAATTTTACTATTCTAATTAAATAGTACTTTTACAATATTATTTGCTACTTCAATTGCAGAAATGTTCATTTAAATGCTTGTGGTGATATTAATATATTCATATATTACAATTTGGATTTATCATAAAAATTATAATTACAAAGCAACGAGGGGATATTTCAATGAGTATAGAAGATATAAAGAAAAAAGTAGAATCAAGAATAGATGGTAATGCAGAAGATATGATAGGTATAGCAAAGACTATACTAGATATGCCGGAGCCAGGATACAGGGAATTCAAGACATCCAAATATACTGAAGAGCAGTTTAATAAATATAGTTTTTCAAATATAGAGAAAGTATCAATGACAGGGTTAAAAGCAGTAATTGATACAGGCAGGCCAGGGCCGACAGTATGTGTTATGGGGGAACTGGATTCACTGGTTGTATTAGGACATCCGCATGCTGATGCAGATACAAGTGCGGCACATGCCTGTGGTCATCATTGTCAGATAGCTATGATGATAGCGGTTGGGCAGAGTCTGAATGATCCTGAAGTACTAAAAGGATTATCAGGAAAGATTGTATTGGTTGCTGTACCTGCAGAAGAGAATATAGAAGTAGAGTTCAGAAATAATCTGCGAGAGGAAGGAAAGATTGAATTTTTACTTGGTAAACAGGAATTTGTAAAGTTAGGAGCTCTTGATGGAGTAGATATAGCTATGATGACTCATACTTCGCATTCAAATCCGCCTTCTATTCTTGGTATTGGTGGTACAAATAACGGTACAGTATCAAAGAGTATTAAATTTAAAGGTAAAGCATCACATGCGGGTGGAGCGCCACATAATGGAATTAATGCATTAAATGCAGCTATGTTAGCTATGGCAGGGATTCATTTTCAGAGAGAAACTTTTAAGGATGAAGATACGATAAGAATACATCCAATTATTACGAGAGGCGGAGCTGCGGTGAGTTCAGTACCAGCAGATGTGAGAATGGAGACTTATGTGAGAGGAAGTTCAATAGAAGGCTTTTTGGATGCGAGTAAGAAAGTGGACAGGGCATTGAGAGCCGGAGCGATGGCTATAGGAGCATCAGTTGAGATAACTACTTTACCGGGTTATTTGCCAATTCAGAATAATGAAAATTTAAGTAATATATATAGATTTAATGCAGGAAATCTAGTCGGTAAAGAATCAGTAGCTACACAAGGACATTCAGGCGGGTCTACTGATATGGGAGATATTTCTCAATTAATTCCAACTATACATCCTTATGTTTATTCAGCTGAAGGTGATGGTCATGGAATTGATTATGTTGTTACAGATTACAATGCTGCTGTAATTACTGCAGCCAAAGCTATGGCACTTACTGTTGTAGATTTACTTCATGGCAATGGAGAAAAAGCTAAGGAAATTGTGGATAAATTTGAGCCAAGATATACAAAAGAATCTTATTTGAAATTATTGAGATCTATGTACAAACAAGAAACATTTGAGGGGCATTCAGATAAATAGATATAATTTATATATTGTATGTTATTTTTATAAGGGGATATGATATACTCTTACCCTTGATTATGAAGTTTAATTGCTGAATTTTTTTCACATAATGTTTGAAATAATAGAAAATGGAACTGTGACATCCCCCAAAGGTTATTTAGCTGGGGCAACTAATGTTGGTATTAAAACAGATACTGACGAATTAGATGTGGGAATTTTATGGACAAATAATAAAGATGCATATTGCACTGGTGTTTTTACTCAAAATTCCATAGTTTCCCATTCGGTTACAGCATCAAGGCAAAATATTAATGGAAAATTAGTTAAAGGTGTTGTTGCGAATAGTGGTTGTGCTAATTGCGGAGTTGGAGAACAAGGATTAATTGATGCTAAAGAAGTGATAAAATTAACATCTGAATTTTTGGGATGTGATGAAAACAATCTGGCTATTTGCAGTACTGGCCTGATAGGCGAAGAATTACCTATGGCTTTAATTAGAAAAAATATTAGTAATATTAAATTGTCTAAAAATGATGGTAAAGAATTTGCTAAATCAATATTGACAACTGATACTAAAACTAAAGAAATAGCTGTAAGTTATGAGTTTAATGGCAAGACAATAACAATAGGTGGATGTGCTAAAGGTGTTGGAATGATTCATCCAAATATGGCGACTATGTTAGCGTTTATTACAACTGATGCAAAATTAGACAATTCTTTTCAAGACAATATTTTGAAAAGAATTGTTAATGATACATTTAATATGATTAGCGTGGATGGGGATCAATCCACAAATGATACAGTTTTATTAATTTCTAATGGAGAAGCTTCTGCTGATTTAATTGATGAGAATTCAGAATCGAAAGGATTATTTTTGGAAGTTTTATTTTATGTATGTGAAACTTTGGCAAAAGAATTAGTTTCAGACGGGGAAGGAGCAAATCATTTAATAGAATGTAAAATTGTAGGAGCTGCAAGCTCAGAAGATGCCAGGAAAGGAGCAAAAAGTATTATTGGTTCGATGTTGGTAAAATCTATGATTCATGGCAGAGATCCTAATTGGGGAAGGTTAATGATGGCATTGGGCAAAAATGGGATTCAAATAATTGAAAATAATGTTGATATTTATTTAAACGATATACATATAGCTCATGAAGGAAAATCAGTTAGATTTTCAAAAGAATCTGTTATTACTTCAATGAATGCTAAAGAAATAAAAATAAAAATTGATCTTAATATAGATAATTATGAATCTACTGCCTGGGGTTGTGATTTGACAGAAGAATATGTGGTTTTTAATTCAGCTTATAGTACATAAATTTCAACATGCTAAATAACAATACAGACAAATATAATATTCTCGGATCAAAGTCGCAAGGTTTTGATGAAAATAATTTTTCAAAAAATAAATCAAATAACCCTCTTGATTCATATCTGATGAAAAAAACTATAGTTATTAAAGTTGGGGGTAGTACATTAGGTTTTGAAGATACTACTTTAAGTGATGTGGTAAAACTTCAGAGTAAAGGATATTTTCCTATAATCGTTCACGGTGGAGGTGCAGACATTTCTGAATGGATGAAGAAAATAGGAAAGAGACCAAAATTTGTTGACGGTAGAAGAGTAACTGATAAAGAAACTTTAAATATAGTTATTTCAGTATTAGCAGGTAAAGTTAATACAGAAATGGTAAATCAATTAAATATTATAGGTGGAAAAGCAATAGGTTTAAGCGGGGTGGATGATGGTTTAATAACAGCTAAATTAAAAGATCCAACTTTGGGGTTTGTTGGAGAAGTGGATAAAGTTAAGTCCAAATCTATATTTGAACTAATGAAATTAGGATATATTCCTGTTATAGCCCCACTTTGTTTAAATGCAAAACCAAAATCTGATGATCAAATTTTAAATGTAAATGCTGATAGTGTTGCAGGTGAAGTTGCCAGATCAATAAATTGTAGTAAATTAATATTTGTAACTGATGTCCCGGGTGTGATGGACTTATCTAAGAGAGTAATCCCTAAATTGGTTTCTAAACAAGTAAAGAAACTTGTAAAAACTTCATATGTATCAGGAGGAATGATTCCTAAATTAGAAGCATGTCTGCATTCTTTATCTAAGATACAAGAAGCTCATATTATTGATGGTAGAAAAGAAGGTGCGTTATTTAGCGTAGTTACTAAAAATAATTTTAACAAAGGTACTTTAATAGTAAATTAAGGAGAAAATATTGAATAATTCAAATAAAGATAATATAGCTATTCCAGCTATTTTAAAAAATATATCCCTAAGAACAATAATTATTCTCGTTGGTTCTCTTTTAATATTTGCTGTTTTCGCTAATATATTTAAGAATATATATTCTGAATTATTATGGTTCGGGCAATTGAATTACCAGGATATTTATTTAACTATTCTGAAAACAAAAATATATCTATTTATTATTGGATTTTTACTTTCAATAACTACACTAAGTATTAGTTCCTTTATAGCTTTTAAGTATTCATGGAATGGATTTGAGTCGGAATTACCAGAGCCATTTAACATGCTCGGCCCTAAATTATATAAATATCTTTTAATGATAGCAGTATTTGGAGTGAGTGTTATTATCGGTTTTACCAATGCTGTTAATTGGGAATTGTTTTTAAGATTCTTTAATTTATCATCTTTTGAAGTTTCTGACCCAATATTTAACAGGGACTTATCCTTTTATATTTTTAATTATCCTGTTTATACATATATCCAAAAAGGATTATTACTTATTTTAGTTCTATGTACGATATTTCCCTTGTTTATTATATTTATCAATTCAGCTTTTGCTGGCAGACAATTCTCGGAAAGTAAGATTTTGAGAAAACAGATTCCAATTTTGTTTGCAATTATATTTTTATTATTAAGTCTTGGAGTTCTTTTTTCCAGATGGGGTGTTTTGTTCTCTTCGCAAGGAGTTGTTTTTGGAGCAGGATATACTGATGTTAATGTAAAAATTATAGCTTATTTAATTATGGCAGTATTAGGATTTTTAATATCAGTAATCATTCCTTTTTCTATAAAATATTCCCCTAGAAATTTTGCATATATTCCAATTATATCATGGGGCGTGTTGTATATTTTATTAGTATTGTTATGGCCAACTCTAACTCAGAGATTTTCAGTGACTCCAAATGAGTATGTTAAGGAGAAAAATTATATTGCAAATAACATCGAATTTACAAGAAAAGCATATGGTTTAGATAAAATAGAAGAGAGTTATTTTCCTGCAAACTCAAAAATACCTAGTTCAATTTTAACTGATCACTCTGAAACTTTAAATAATATAAGATTATGGGATCATAAACCTCTTAAAGATGTATATACCCAAACACAGTTAATACGTCCTTATTATGAGTTTAAAGATGTAGATGTGGATAGATATATTATAGATGGTAAATATAGACAAGTAATGCTGGCCACCAGGGAAGTTGCACCTGAAAAACTTGATGAAGATAAACAGACCTGGGTTAATGTTTTCTTGCAATATACTCATGGATATGGTTTGGCAATGAGTCCAGTTAATTCTTTTGATTCGCAGGGTAAGCCATATTTTTACGCTAAAGATATCCCCTCTGATGGTGTTATAAAAGTGCGTTCTTTGAATGGGAAATTACAAGAAAATCTATCTGTCGAGAATCCCAGGATTTATTATGGAGAATCTATCACGCCATATGTAATTGTAAATACAAATACTATGGAAGTTGATTATCAAGAAAAAGGAAAAGAAGGAAAAGAAGGTGTTCTGAAAAGACATAATTACAAAGGAAAAGGGGGTGTATTATTATCAAATTTTTTGATTAAATTTGTTTATGCATGGAAATTTTCAGATATTAATTTAATGATTAGTAATGAAATACATTCTGGTAGTAAAATACAATATCACAGAAATATTCAGGATAGAGTTGCTAAATTAGTTCCTTTCTTGGAATTAGATTCTGATCCATATATTGTTTTGCATGATGGAAAATTAAAATGGATCCAGGATGCCTATACTTTTTCAAATAATTTTCCTTACTCTGAACCCTTCGAGGGCAAATTTAACTATATCAGAAACAGCGTAAAAGCAGTGATTGATGCATATGATGGTACAGTTAAGTTTTATGTGGCAGATAATTCTGATCCTTTAATAGATACTTATTCTAAAATTTTCCCGAATATATTTAGACCTTTATCAGAAATGCCGCCAAATTTAAGAAAACATATTAGATATCCAATTGATATATTCAAAATTCAGTCAAATAAATATTTAGAGTATCACATGCAGGATTCACAAATTTTTTATAACAATGAAGATTTATGGAATATACCTCAGGAAAAATTTGGGCAATCTGCAGAATTGCAGAAAGTGGAACCTTATTATTTAATTATGAAGTTACCTGGGAATAAAGATACGGAATTTGTTTTATTGAGTCCTTTTACACCTAATCAGAGAAAAAATTTAATTGGTTGGCTTGCTGGAAGAAGTGATGGAGATCAATATGGTAAATTAATCGCTTATAATTTTCCTAAAGATTTAACAATTTATGGTACTGAACAAATAGAAGCACGTATGGATAATGATCCTATGATATCTGAATGGTTTACATTAAGATGCCAGGAAGGATCGTTTTGTATAAGAGGGAATTTGTTAGTTATTCCAATTGGAGATACCTTATTGTATGCAGAACCAATTTATATGCAGGCTGAGGGAGTAGATTTACCTGAACTTAAAAAAGTTGTTATGGCATCAGCTGATCATGTAATTATGGCAGATTCTGTTGTGGAAGGTGTTAAAGCTTTGATTGAAAAACAGTCAAATGAAATACAGATTGGTGACATCAAGGTAATACCTGAAGTTGATGATTCAGCCAAAGGTATTTCTGATGTACTTTCTAAAAAGATTGAAAATCTTCTTGAAGATATTAAACTAATCTTAGAAGAATTAAATAAAGTTAAATAATAATATAATTTATCTGTACAGGAGAGTGATATGGATGAATCAAAATGGAAAGAAATGGAATCCAAGTATTATATGCATGTTGCTAATAGATATCCGATGGTCTTGGAAAGAGGTAAAGGTACTAAAGTGTGGGACACAGATGGCAACGAGTATCTAGACTTCACTTCAGGTTGGGCTGTAAATAACATAGGGCATTCTAATGAAATTGTAGCAGAAGCAATTGCGGAACAAGCAAAAACTTTATTACAAACATCTAATGTATTTTATACAATACCTCAGCTTAAGTTAGCAGAAATACTAATAGAAAACAGTGTTTTAGATAAAATTTTTATATGCAATAGTGGAGCAGAAGCGAATGAAGGGGCAATTAAACTAGCTAGAAAATGGGGGAAACTTAATAAAAATGGAGCTCATAAAATATTAACTGCATTTGATTCTTTTCACGGGAGAACTATTTCAACTCTTGCAGCTACTGGACAACCAAAATATCATGAAATGTTTATGCCGGTAACAGAAGGTTTTGATTACTTTGATTTAAATGATATTCAGTCTGTGAAAAAAATAATAGACAAAGATACTGTAGGTATAATGCTAGAAGTAGTACAGGGCGAGGGCGGAGTTAATATATGCACACAAGAATTTGTTCAGCAGATTAGAAATATATGTAATCAAGAAAACCTGATTATGATTATTGATGAAGTTCAAACAGGTATAGGAAGACTTGGGGCATTATATGGTTATGAAAAATATAATATTGAACCAGATGTTATCACTTTAGCTAAAGGATTGGGTGCAGGAGTTCCAATTGGTGCTATTTTAGCAAAAGATGAGTTTTCAGTTTTTGTTCCAGGAGATCATGGCTCTACTTTTGGAGGGAATGCGCTTACTTGTGCTGCTGCATATGCATCTACAAAATATATTCTTGAAAATGATATCCATAATGAGGTTAATGAATTAAGTAAATATTTTATGGATAAATTAAATAATTTAATAAGTGAATATGAAATTATTAAAGAAATCAGAGGTATGGGATTGTTGATTGCAATGGAATTTTCAGCTGATATTTCAGCTGAAATTGTATCTCGATCTAATGAAGAAGGAATTTTAATAAACGCTGTTAGGCCTAATGCCATCAGATTTATGCCTCCTCTGACAGTGACTAAATCTGAGATTGATCAAGCGATAATAAAAATTAAAAATGCTATAGGAAAAACAATAAGATAATTGTATGAATTATAAAGATCTTTTAAAAGAAAAAAATATAAATTTAGTTGGAGCTGTTTCAGGAGGTCTTGATAGTTGCACTATTACTCATTGGCTATCTGCAAAAGGTTTTAAATTAAAATGTGTAACTGTTGATTTAGGACAACCGGATGAGGAAAACATTAATACTGTGGCAGAACGAATGATTGATTCTGGAGCTAGTGATGCTGTAATAGTTGATGGGAAAGAAAAATTATCACTATATGGTTTGAAAATTATACAATCTCAAGCTAAATATGAAGGAGGTTACTGGAATACTACAGGTATAGCTAGACCAGTGACAATAGCTTCTATTTTACCTCAGTTTGAATTATTTCAGTCAAATATTTTATTTCATGGAGCTACAGGACGAGGAAATGATCAAGTTAGATTTGAATTGGCTACTAAAATGCTTAATCCTAATATAAAAGTATATGCCCCTTGGCGAGATGAAATGTTTTTGAATGATTTCCTTGGCAGGGCTGAAATGATCACATATTGCGATGAAAATCATTTACCAATAAAACCTTCTGCTGAATCCAGGTATTCAACCGATGCAAATTTATTAGGGCTTACTCATGAAGCAGGAGATTTAGAGGATGTTGAAGAATCCCCATATTTTGTTGAACCAGGAATGGGTGTTTGGGCGTGGGATGCAACTGATAAACCAGAATCAATTTCTATTAAATGGAAAAATGGAGTTCCGACCATGGTAAATGGAGATAATTATAGCTTGGTTGAAGTATTCAAATTGTTAAATAGAGTGGCGGGAAGACATGGTGTTGGAATAGGGATACATGCAGTCGAAAATAGATTTTTAGGTATAAAATCAAGAGGAATATATGAATCACCCGCTATGGAATTATTAGGGCAAAGTTATGAATTTTTATTGCAATTAGTTTTGGACAAAAGATTGAGAGATTATTTTACTTATATTTCTTCTGTATTGTCAAAACAAATATATGAAGGTTATTGGTTTGACACAACAACTTCTGTGGCTTTGGCGTCTTTATCTAAAATTTCAGAAATGATTTCAGGTACAGTTATATTGAAATTGTATAAAGGTAAAGTTTATTTTGACAAAGTTGAAAAATTAGAAGAAGTTTCACATTCTTTATATACTGATGATTCTTCAATGGAAAATACAGGGGATTTTAACCATGTAGATTCCCAGGGCTTTATGAATATTTTAGGTTTGAGTGCGAAAAATTTAGGTCTGAAGCAAAAGAATCATGAAGTTGTAGATTTATAATAAATAATTTTGGAGTTATAAATGAAGGATGAACTTTCCAAACAGATAATATCTACTGTCAGACAATTTGTTAAAAAAGATGTTGCACCTACCGTACATGAATTAGAAGATAAAGATATTTATCCTAAAGAATTAGCAGATAAAATGGCAGAATTAGGCTTGTTTGGGATTAATATACCGGAAGAATATGGTGGATTAGGATTGTCTTTTAAGACTTTATCTGAAATTTTTATTGAATTAAGTAAAGGGTGGATGAGCTTGGCTGGGATACTCGGCACACATACAATCCTTTCATATTTGATACTCAATTATGGTTCTGAACAACAAAGAAAAGAATATCTTCCTGGTTTGGCTAATGGTATTTACAGGGGAGGTCTTGGATTGACAGAATCTCATTCAGGCAGTGATGTTCAAAATATAAAAACATTCACAAAAAAAAATGACGAAAGTTATGAAATTAATGGATCAAAGATGTTTATAACAAACGGATCAAATGGAAATTTATTTATAGTTGTATCTAAAACAGACCTTAATGCTGAGCCAAAATATAAAGGTATATCATGTTTTATTGTTAAGAAAACCGATAAAGGTTTTAGTATTGGTCAAAAATTAAACAAATTGGGATATAGAGGTGTGGATACATGTGAATTACTTTTTCAAGAATGTGAAATTCCTTTAAATAGATTGTTAGGTACAGAAGAAGGGAAAGGTTTTACTCAAGTTATGGATGGATTAGAAACTGGAAGGATAAATGTTGCTGCAAGAGCAGTGGGAGTTGCTAAAGTAGCTTTAGATATGTCAATTACATATGCAAAAAATAGAGAAACTTTTGGGAAGAAAATTAAAGATCATCAAATGATTCAAGCTATGATAGCTACTATGGCGACTAAAATTGAGGCTGCAAATTTATTGGTGGATAATGCTGCTAAATTAAAAGATAAAGGTCAAAGGGTGGATCTGGAATCAGCAATGGCTAAACTTTATGCAAGTGAAATTTGCCAAGAAGTATGCATGGATGCAATGAGAATTCATGGTGGATATGGATATGTTAAAGATTTGCCTATTGAAAGATTTTATAGAGATGCTCCATTGATGATTATTGGTGAAGGTACTAATGAAATAATGAAATTGTTAATTGCAAAAAGGATATATGAAAAATATATTTAAATTGAAAAGGATAATTTATGGAAATTGATGGTTATGATAGTTATGGAAGATTTTATGATGATTTTGAAAAAGGAATGATATTTAAGCATTGGCCTGGGAAAACCATCACACAATCTGATAATCACAACTTTTGCCTTTTAACTATGAATAATAGTCCATTGCATTTGGATGTTGAGTATATGAAAAATCATAAGTATGGTAAACCTATAGTAGTAGGACTTTTAGTGTTAAGTATAATTGTTGGCATGACAGTACAAGATTTGTCAGGAAAAGCAATAGCTAATTTAGGTTATGAATCAGTATCTCATGATGGTCCGGTTTTTGAGGGCGATACTTTATATGCTAAATCTGAAGTGATTGAAATGAGGATAAGTAAAACTAATCCTGATGCTGGGATAGTTAAAGTAGAAACTTTCGGTTACAATCAGAATAATGAAAAAATATTGACACTAAGAAGAAATATATACATTCCATTAAGAAAGGAAAAATAATTTTATGTCAGAAAATTATTCAGATTACACTATATCTTTTAACTACGAACAAAGATTAGCAGAGTATGATATAAAAGGATCTATTGCTCATTCAAGAATGCTTGCAAAGCAAAACATTATTTCTGATTCTGATAATGAAAAAATTATTAATGGATTAAATATTGTTTTAGATGAAATTCAATCAGAAAAAATTAAATGGAATAAAGATCTTGAAGATATTCATATGAATATTGAATTCAGATTGACAGAATTAATTGGTGATACTGGAGCTAAATTACATACAGCAAGATCTAGAAATGATCAAATTTCATTGGATATGAGAATGTATGTAAA
The DNA here is from genome assembly GCA_950054395.1 of uncultured Chloroflexota bacterium. Classification (GTDB taxonomy): domain Bacteria; phylum Chloroflexota; class Dehalococcoidia; order Lucifugimonadales. The sequence goes on along the minus strand of CATLOZ010000011.1, from coordinate 13,421 downwards.
AGATTTAAATAATCAGGCTATAAATTTATTAATCAAATTAGTAAATACCTTGATTAACCTTGCAGAGGATAATATTAGTTTTATTTTACCAGGATATACTCATTTACAAAGAGCACAACCTATTTTGTTATCTCATCACTTACTTGCATACGCTGAAATGTTCTACAGAGATATTAATAGATTTCATGAATCATTTGAAAGAGTAGATGTTATGCCTTTGGGAAGTGGTGCTTTAGCAGGGCTTCCTTATAATTTAGATAGAGAGTTTGTTTCTAAACAATTAGGTTTTGCAAAAGTATCAAACAATAGTATAGATGCTGTGTCTGACAGGGATTTCATTTTAGATTATAATTATTCATCTTCTGTGACTATGATGCATATATCGCGTTTATGCGAAGAATTAATTATATGGTCAACTGATGAATTTGGATTTATTAAATTATCTAAAGAATTTACTACGTGGAGTAGTATAATGCCTCAAAAAAGGAATCCGGACTTTGCTGAATTAGCAAGAGGCAAAACTGGAAGGGTGTATGGAAATCTTTTTGCTCTATTTACTATATTGAAAGGTTTGCCTTTAGCATATAACAGAGATATGCAAGAAGATAAAGAAGGCTTTTTTGATACAGCTGATACAATAAATTCAACTTTGGATATATTAGTATCAATGATTGGTACCACCCAATTTAATAAACAAAATATGCTTGATGCTGTAAATAATAGTTATATATTAGCTACTGATATCGCAGATTATCTTGTATCTAAATCTGTACCATTTAGAAAAGCTCATGAAATTGTATCTAAAATGACAGATTATTGTTTAGATAATAATAAATATTTTCATCAATTAACTATTGATGAATTTAAGAAATTTTCTTCAGATTTTGAAATTGATATATTTGAAATAAATCCTATTAATTCAATTAACAACAGAAATACTGTAGGTGGGACATCTGAATTACAAGTTAAAAACAGTATTTTAGATATCAAATCCAGGATTAAATCAATTGCTACAAAATATGCTTAAAATAGCTCCTTCAATTCTAGCTGCTAATCCTTTGAATTTACAAAGAGACTGCCTTGAAGCTGAGAAATATGGTGCATATAGAATTTCAGTTGATGTAATGGATGGGCATTTTGTTCCTGATATCACTTTTGGGCATAATATTGTTGCTTATTTACACGGTATACTGAATATTGATATAGAAGTGCATCTTATGGTTGAAAATCCGTCATCGCAATTAGAATTATTTTTAAATGCCGGTGCAGATGTTTTGACTTTTCATATAGAAACTTTAAGTGATGTAAATCGATTAATAGATTATATTAAATCTAATGAAAAGAAAGTTGGAATTGCAATTAATCCAGATACTAATATTGAAAATGTTGAAAAATATTTAGAACATATTGATGAATTAACCGTAATGACTGTAGTTCCTGGTAAAGGAGGACAATCTTTAATTGTTGATTGTTTAGATAAAGTTAAACAACTACGTAAAATCAGAGCAAATAATAATTTAGGATTTGATATACAGGTTGATGGGGGAGTGAAAAAAGAAAATATTAAACTTGTTAATAATGCTGGGGCAGATATAGCTGTTGCAGGAACTTCAATTTTCAATTCTGAAAATAGTATTCAAAATAATATTCAAGCACTTATGGATGCAGTTAGGTAATAAATATTATGTTAATACTTGGTATAGAATCTTCCTGTGATGATACTGGTGTAGCTCTAGTTAATGATGGTAAGAATATAATACATAATACTTTAATCTCACAAACTGAGATACATTCTACATTTGGAGGCATTGTTCCTGAAGTCGCTGCAAGGCAGCACATAATTGCCTTAGGCAGCATTTTAAAAGAATATAAAGATTTAAACTTATTAGAAAATATTGATGGAGTTGCTGTTACTAAAGGCCCTGGTTTGGCCGGATCATTATTAGTTGGAGTGAATTATGCTAAGGCTTTATCCTATGCATTAGATGTACCAGTTCGAGGTATAAATCATTTATCTGGACACATACACGCTGCATGGATAAATCGAATTGAAAGAATACAGTTTCCTGTAATAGCTCTTTTAGTCTCAGGAGGCCATTCTGAGCTGAGTTTGTTAAATTCACATAATGATCGAATACTTTTAGGTCAAACAAGAGATGATGCTGTTGGCGAAGTATTTGATAAAGTTGCAAGAGCCATGGGATTAGGTTATCCAGGAGGTCCGATTATAGATGCTTTGTCTAAAAAATCTAAGAATAATAATAGAAAATTACCAATTACTAATATATCTGATAGTTTAGATTACAGTTTTAGTGGATTAAAAACTGCATCAATAAAATATATTGATACAGAAAAAAATAAATATGGAAAATTGTCAGATGAAATGATATCAGATATTGTTTATGATTTTCAGGATTGTGCTATTGAGCAACTATTAATTAAATTGAAAATGGCAGTTAATTTATATAATCCCAAAAATATAATTATTTGCGGGGGAGTTGCAGCAAATTCTCATTTGCGATTAAGAATAAAGGATATATTTAAGATGGATGTTATAATTCCAGAACCAAAATTGTGTGTTGATAACGGTGCAATGATATCAGCAGCAGCGTTTTTTGAAAATGTATTCAAGAAAGAAACACAGTTAGATTTAGATATATTTCCATCATTGAATTTAGAAGAATTATAGATTGTTTTATTGATTCTTGGAAATTAATTCGTTTAATTTTGTTAAGATATTTTTTCTTATATTATATGAGAACTTTACTTTTTTATGTGTTTTATTGTCTGACACCTCAAGTTTAATTGAATTTAAAAAACCTAATTGGTTAATTAAAACAATTGCACCGCATGTTATAGATAATATGAATAAAATGGTACCGACAATCATGTTTTCTATTAAATTCATCAGAGGATAAGATATTATTAATCCAAGAAAACCAAAACCTATTTTTGTTATATCCAATCCTCTTGTTATTTTTATTTGATTAATATCAGATATATGGATAATGTTATATTCCCATTGCAAATTCGATTGTTTCCTTTCAATTAATCTTTTGTTTGTTATTAATAAAAAATCATCAGGAAGGTTAGTCAATTCTTTAATTTCCGTATTTTTATTTAAATCTATGATTATTTCAGGTTTTTCATTTTTTAATAAATCTATCATTAGCTTTTATTTTAAATTTGATAAATATCTTTCTGTGTCAATTGCAGCCATACATCCACTTCCTGCTGCTGTTACAGCTTGTCTATATTCCCAATCTTGTACATCGCCACATGCAAATACACCAGGGATATTTGTCTTTGTCCCTTCTTTGGTGAGAATATAGCCATTTTCATTTAGATCTAAATAATCTTTGAAAATATCCGTATTAGGAATATGTCCAATTGCAATAAATACTGCATCTGTATCTAATTCAGTCGTTCCAGATGTTTTTTTATTATGCAATATAGCATTTGTCACTTTATTTTCATCTGGATTATTTATTTTTTTTATTTCTGTATTTAAGATGAATTCAATTTTAGGATTTGCTTTAGCTCTGTCTAACATTATTTGTGAAGCTCGGAAGATTTCTCTTCTATGAATTAAATATACTTTTCGGGCAAATTTAGTTAAAAATAAAGCTTCTTCCATTGCTGAATCTCCTCCTCCAACAACTGTTACAATTTGGTCTCTGAAAAAGAACCCATCACATGTTGCGCAAGTTGATACTCCTTTACCTAATAATAATGATTCTTCTTCGAGTCCCAACATTTTTGCAGAGGCACCTGTTGATATTATTACTGATTTAGTTTCGATTTCAGTTTCATCGTCTAAAAAAAGTCGTAATCTAGATGAACTAAAGTCTACTTTTGCAATCTCTCCATTTACTATTTCAGCACCAAATCTTACTGATTGTTCTTTAAATTTATCCATTAATTCAGGTCCCATAATTCCATCGGGGAATCCTGGATAATTTTCAACGTCTGTAGTTAAAGTTAACTGACCCCCTGCAGGGAACCCTTCTATAACTAAAGGATTTAAATTTCCTCTTGCGGCATATAAAGCTGCTGTTAATCCCGCAGGACCTGATCCAATTATGGTTAATTGATTTTCCATTTTTTTACTTTTTGGTTTGTTCATTAATGATACAATTTTGTAAAATAATAATTAGATTATATGTTAAATTTTATTTTATAAAAATAAAACTTAATGGTTAATTATCCAAAAGCTTACTTTGTATAAAATTTTAAACACTATAAGAAATAAAATATTTGCATTTATATATCCATTAATAAATAATTTTGTTTCTGGAAAAAATAAATTTTTAAGAAATTATATTACCAAGAATACTTCAGGTAATATTTTGGAAATTGGAGCAGGTAATGGAGGCAATCTAAATTATTATAAAAATTATAATAATTTAATTTTATTGGATAATAATATTGATTTATTAAAAAAAAGTAAATCTATTAATAGATGTACAATCCTTTTAGCAAGTTCTGATTTTTTACCATTTAAAAAATCATCATTTGATTCAATTGTGTCATCACTAGTTTTGTGTTCTGTTGACGATGTTGAAAAAACATTTAATGAATTAAATAGAGTATTAAAATCCAAAGGAAAATATTTTTTCTGGGAACATACTATTATTAATAATAAAATTATTTATATTATAAAAAATATATTTATTTTTATTTGGAAATTTTTTACTGGTGGATGTAATTATAATATTGATAATATTTTTAATATTAATTCTATTAAATGGGGTAAATTAAAAATTTACAAAAAACATTCACGATTAGTAAAATTTTTAGGGCTGTATTATATTTATGGAGAGATTTATAAATATTGAATTAAGTAGATATTTGTATAAGTTTTTGTTTATCAATATTTCCGCCACACAATATGAAAATTGCTTTTGAATTAGTTGGTAATTTATATTTACTAAATAATACTGGAGCTAATGCAGCTGCTGCGGATGGTTCTACAAAAAGTTTTGTTCTTTCAAATATCAACCACATAGTTTCAATTATTTCCTTATCTGATACTGTGATTATTTGATCTATATGTTTTTGTACTATTTCAAAATTTTTTTCTCCAATAAATGGGGCAGATAATCCGTCTGCTATAGTATTTATAGATTCTAATGTAATAGCTTTTCCTTTTTCTAAGCTTTGTCTCATCCCATCTGCACCTTCTGGTTCAATACCAATAATTTTTATTTTTGGATTATGAGCTTTTATTGCTATACATATACCTGATATTAATCCACCACCACCAATTGCGGTAAATATATGATCAATGTCGGGTAAATCTTGAGTTATTTCCATTCCCAATGTTCCTTGTCCGGCAATTATATAATCATCATCGAATGGATGAATTAGCGTTGCTTTAGTTTCTTTTTGAATTTCACTTACTACAGAAATCAAATCTTCATCTGTAATTATAACTTTTGCACCATATCCTTTTGTTGCTGCAATTTTTGATTTCGTAGAGTAAGCAGGCATTACGATAGTACTAGATATATTATAAATTTTAGAACCATAAGCTACTGCTTGAGCATGATTTCCAGAAGAAAGACTTATTACACCATTTTTTAATTGACCGGGCGTTAAACTACTTAATTTATTTAAAACTCCTCGGATTTTAAATGAACCCGTTTTTTGAAATAATTCTTGTTTGAAAAATATTTTCGAATTAAATTTTTGTGATAAATAGGTTGACGTAGATATAGGAGTTCTGTGTATATTAATAGAAATGTTCGAATATGCTTTTTGTATATCAGTAATATTTATCATAATATAGAATATGAATTAAAGGTAAATAAAATGAATTATAGTAATTATCCCCCATCTTCTAGGCCAACTGCAATGGGTTTTAAAGGAATGGCTGCTTCTGCTCATCCTTTTGCATCTTTAGCAGGTATTAATATTTTAAATAAAGGAGGAAATGCGTTTGATGCAATTGTAGCAATTGCATCCACTTTAAATGTAGTAGAACCATTTATGTCAGGCATGGGAGGAGTTGGAGTAGCAATGGTATACAATGCTAAGCAAAAAAAATTACAGGCATTAAATTTTTCAGGTTCTGCTCCAAAGTTAGCTGATCCTGAAAAATACACTGCTGAAGCAAAAAATATTGGACCCTGGGCACCTCTTGTCCCAGGTAATGTTGCTGGTTGGCTTACTATACAGGAAACTTTAGGAGCATTAGATAGAGAGGAAGTGTTTGAAGATTCAATTAATTATGCTAAAAATGGATTCCCTGTAACTCATTTCCATCATACTATGTTTACAAATGCTATTCCGAGGTTAACAAGATTCCCTTCTAGTGAAATAATTTTAAATAATGGTAAATCCCCTAATCCAGGAACAATAATAATTATGCCTGAATTAGCCAAATCTTTGGAATTAGTTGCAAAAAATGGTGCAGATGAATTTTACAGAGGAAGTATTGCAAAAAAAATTATTGCTTCTATGGAATTGTATGGAGGGTTGATTTCTGAAGAAGATTTAAATTCTGTTAAAGCAGAATGGATGGAACCTTTGACTATCAAATATAGAGATTATGAAGTTAATACAGTGCCGCCTAATTCTAGTGGGTTTCAAATTTTAGAAACTCTGAAAATTTTAGAAACATTATCCCCCGAGAAAATAAAATTTCAGGACCCGGATTTTATTCATTATTTTATGGAAACCACAAAACTAGCTGCTACAGACAGGATCACTCATGGAGGAGATCAGTCAATTAAAGTAACTCCTACAGAAAAGTTACTTTCCAATTCCTATGCCAAATATCAATCTACTAGAATTTCAAATAACAAAGTGAATTTATTGGCAGGAGAAGTATTTAATCCTGACGCACCACAAGGAGCTTTAACCTCAGTCGATTTAAATGCTTATGACGGAGGAATGACGACACATTTTGCGGTTGCTGATAAAGATGGTAATGTTGTTTCAATCACTCAAACTTTGGGAGGTGGATTTGGATCTGCTTTAGCTCCGGAAGGAACAGGTATATTTTTGAATAATATGGGGAATTGGTTTGATTTGGATAGCGGAAGTAGTAATCAAATTGGATCTAGCAGAAAACAAGATTTTTGTTTGAGTCCAACTCAAACTTTTAAAAATGGAGAATTTTATGCAAGTGTTGGAACACCTGGAAGCTGGGGAATTATGCAGACAACACCTCAAATGATTGTTAATTTGTTGGATTTCGATATGAACATGCAACAAGTAATTGACTCGCCTAGATTTAAAACTATTGGTGGTAAAAGAGTTCAAATGGAAGGACGATTTCCTAAAGCGTTAGTTGATAATTTGAAAAATAGAGGTCATGAGGTAGTCGGTCTGCCTGATTGGTCACCAAGTGTAGGTGGAGGACATGGCATAAAGAAGGACCAAAGTTTAGGGTCTTACCAGGGAGGAGCGGATCCTAGAAGAGATGGCTATGCAATTGGAACTTAATCTTCGGGTAATATTAATTCGGCACTAGTATCTCTAAGTTTGTTTGGCATTATTGTCATCGCATGAATAGAAGTTGTGCTTGATAATGAAGCTAAGAATACAATAGTTTCTGCAACATCTGCACTTTTTGCCATTGTTGCCCTGGAATTATCAGATGGAACAACAGGCCGATTATCCATAATTGGCGTATTTACTTCTCCGGGCATAATTGCCGTTGCTTTTATCATTGTATTTTTTAATTCAGCATTAAGATATTCTGTAAAATTAATTACCCCAGCCTTAGCAGCTCCGTATGATAATCCTGCTATAAGGCTTCCTGATAACCCCGCAACTGAAGATACATTTACTATCAAACCTTGATTTGCTTTTTTCATACTCGGTAATACTGCTTGTGTAAATAAAACTGTACCAAGTAGATTTGAATTAAATACATTAACTACATCTTCAAGTGTGGTATTTTCTGTGTTTCGGTTTTTTGAACTATGACCTGCGTTATTTACTAAAATGTCAATATTTTTATATTTTTTTATTATTTCATTTGTAGATTCATTAACAAATTTCGGATCAGCGACATCACCAGTAAAATAAATGCATTCGCCACCATTATTTTGTATTCTTGATTGAACATCTTTAAGTTTCGATTCCGTCCTGCCAATGATTATGACTTTATCTCCAAGTTGTCCAAATCTGACACTCGCATCTAATCCTATTCCACTTCCTCCACCTGTTATTACTACAATTCTTGATGTTTGATTCATTTTTATTCCTTTTATTTATCTGTTTTTTTTGTAGATCTTGATTCTTCAATTATGGCTATTATTTTATCTATTGGAATTGCATGCCGTGTATTGCCGTTAAAACCTATAGTTGTTTCAGCTTTTAATATTGAGTTCGCTATAGATTCATTGGTTGTTTCTATAACTCCTCGGAAAAGATTGCTAAGATTTTCATCAAAGAGTTGATTTATATCATATTTTGAATCTTTTGATTTTGTACGATTATAATCAGCATTTGAAAATGCGAGAACAAAATCTCCGCTACTGTGACTTGCTATACCTCCACATAAACCTAATCCAAGACTAACTCTTTTTGCCATTCTGTTTAGTTGTCTACTTGATACCGGGGCATCAGTTGCAATAACAAACATTATCGAACCTGGTGGCTCATTTATAAAGGTTCCTTTTAAAGGGTTTCCGCCAACCCATCTTGAAGGATTTTTTTCTTCTTTATAACCAGGAGGCAAAATATGCCTGCCGACAGGAATACCATCTAATCTCAAATCTCTAGCATCTCCTGTGTTTGTAAGTGTTAGGCAACCTACATGAAATTCTCCTTGTGCTGTTTCGCATATTCTGGATGAAGTTCCTATTCCTCCTTTCCATCCAAATCCAGTCATACCAACTCCTGCTCCTACAACCCCTTCTGAAAATTCATTGGGACTTGCATGTTCAATAGCATTAAAAACATGAGATTTTTTTACATGTCTTCCGACTATATCATTTAGAAATCCATCATTACATTCTCCTACTACAGGGTTAAAAGATCTTATTCCAGGATTTCTTTCTGAGAGATAATCGATTAAAAAATTAGCTACATTCCATGTACTTAAAGTACTGGTTAGTAGAACAGGGGATTCAATCCTGCCTAATTCATTGATTTGTGGCATTCCTACTGTTTTTCCATATCCATTAATTACATGTGCAGCTGCAGTTACATTATGTTCAAATATATTTTCATCATGAGGTAGTATTGCAGTTACTCCGGTTCTTATAGGGCCTTTTCCTATTTCTAATTCCCCATCCCCCTCAATAATAGTGGAATGGCCAACTTTGACTCCGGGAACATCAGTAATTGAGTTTAACTTACCTTTTGGAAGAATTCCCATTTCTAGTCCAAGATCGGATGATCGGGGTCTATTATTATTTGTTATCATATAATACTCTCAAAGGAAAAAAATAAATGATATATGATATTTTTACATAAATTATATATTTCGTCGAATGTTATATTTTCATTATTAGAGATTAAATGACTTTAAAAGATATTATGTGGTTTGAAAGTTGTGATTCTACGATGGATATTTGCCATCGTTTTTCTGCTATTACCAAAAAAGAATTATCTATAGGAGCATTGAGTCAATTGAAAGGGAGAGGAACTAAAAACAGGACATGGGTATCTCCCAAAGGAAATGTCTTTTTGTCATTTTTATTACATCCTGATCCATTAAAAGTTCATATTATTCATATGCTTGGAACTCTAGCTATTTATGAATTTCTTAGTCAAAGTTTGCACTTTAATAATATTTCTTTGAAATGGCCTAATGATGTAATGGTTCAAGGTAAAAAAATATCAGGTGTTTTACAGGAAAATGTTTATCAAAATCAAGATTTAATTTATTCTGTATTAGGAATAGGTTTTAATGTAAATTTAGATGGAATTCAAGATATAGATAATGAATATACATCAATGAAAATAATCTCAGGTAAATCTTATAAAGTTAAAAATATTTCTGATGATATAATTCCTTACTTTTATGATCTTTACTATTCTTCTATGGGTGTTAGTCAAATTGTTTCTTTGTGGAAAAATAAAATTGATACCATAGGGAAAAATGTAGTTTTAGAAATGAAAGATAACAAACGATTGGAAGGAAAGGTCATAGGAGTGAATAATGATGGAGATTTGTTACTTGCAAAAACTGATAAAATTCAATTAACTGTTAAATCTGGGTTAGTTAATAAATTAATTGTTGATTAATAAGTAGCTCTACCACCACTTATATCAAAAACTGCACCTGTAGAAAATGAACATTCTTCTGAAGCTATCCAAGCTACCATGTTTGCAACTTCTTCAATCTCCCCAGTTCTGCCCATAGGAATTTTTTCAAGCATATAATTTATATGCTCTTCAGTAAATTCATCTAATATTGAAGTCCTTATTACAGCTGGGGTAACACAGTTAACTCTGATTTCTGTTTTGGCTAATTCTTTTCCTAAAGATTTAGTTAGACCTATTACAGCTGATTTGGTAGCTGAATATGGAACAGCATTTGGGTTACCTTCTTTTCCTGCAATAGATGCTATATTTACTATTCTTCCATATTTGTTTTTTAACATTAGAGGGATAACAAATTTGCAAAATATAAATACACCACGTAAATTTATTGCATAGACTCTGTCTAATTCATCAACAGGTAAGTCCCATAACTGTTTATTTATCCCGCCGATACCAGCATTGTTTACAAGGATATCAATTTTACTATATTTTTTTACCCCTTTTTCTATAGCTAAATTAGCAGTTGATTCTTTTGATACATCTCCTATAACTGAAATTGAATCTATCCCTATATTGGTGAATTCTTTTTCAGTGTCTTTTACTTTTTCATCAATATCAACTAAAATTATTTTACAGCCTTGTTCCCCAAGTTTTTTTGATATTCCTTTACCTAATCCTTGGTATGCTCCGGTGATCAATGCTACTTTATTGTTAAATTTCAAATCTACTCCTGATTAATGTAATGGACAAATAAATATCGCTGATTTTTGTACTAAACTTAATTCATTATCTGTGTAATTTTTATTTTCCATTGATCTTGTTGTACTTTCTGCCAAGTTCCATGACCCAATAAGAATAACCGAAACAAATAGAAAAGCCCAAATAATTAGAAATGTTAAATTACTTTTAGCGACAATTTTTTTATTTTACTTTCATTATTATAACAATTATTTTTGATTTAATGATTAATCTGTTTTAATTTGTTAAAATATTTAAAAGGGGTAATTTATGAACTTTAACAGTTTTGTAAGATGTTTTATTTTTATTTCCCTTTTTATATTTCTTGTATCTTGCTCCAAGCAAAATCAGGAAGACAATATAAATATTAATACAGAGCCGGATTTAATAGTTTCAAATTTTAATTTTGATTTTAATAACGGAGTTAATATATCTACTAATTCAGTAAAACACACAGATAAACCACACTTTTTTTATTTTTTTACACCAACCTGAGGTCATTGTATTTCTGAGTTGCAGAAAATCACCCCTAAATTAAGTAATATTCCTAATTCATTGTATTATGCGGTTAGCATTGATCCAACAATGTCAGTTTCTGAGATAAATAGTTTTAAATCTAAAAATAATTTAGATGATATTAGTGTACTGCCTTATAATAAAGATATGTTAGTGTATTTTGAAGTTAGGCAAAGAGGATCAAAACGTATTTTAAGCAGTAATGCAGAAATAGTTTATTCCGGGAAAATGGGCGATTATGATATTAATTTATGGGAAAAATTATTAAATGAAAAAAACAACTAATCAAAAAACTAATTTAGTAATTTCTGCCGATCATGGTGGATATGAGTTAAAAGAAAATCTTAAGAAATTTTTAGCCCAAAAATATCCGGAATTAAATGTAATTGATGTCGGAGCTTTTGAGTTTGATGCTGAAGATGATTTTCCTGATATGACTACAGAATTATCTGAAGAAATATATCAAGGGAAAGCTGATAAAGGTATAGCAATATGCGGTTCAGGAGTTGGCGCATCTATAGTAGCTAATAAGAAAAAAGGAATAAGGGCTGCGGTTTGTCATGATGTATACTCAGCAACGCAGGGAGTTCAACATAATAATATGAATGTTTTGTGTATGGGTGGTAGAGTAATAAATATTTCTGAGGCTGAGAAGATAGTTTCTGGTTTTTTGGAAGCGAACTTTATCAATGAGAATAAATATGTAAGAAGATTAAATAAGATAAATAAATTAGATTAGCCTGAATTTATATAAAGTGTTTTAATCCTTCAAATAATAATCTGACAGCCAATATTGTTAATATCAAATTAAAAATATTCCCGAAGAGTTTTTCTGGTATGGAAACAAAATTTTTTTCCCAATCCATGTTCCAATTATGCCAAATATTATCATTGCTAATATAAGTGATAAATACTTAACAAATGAAAAGCCTAAAAATAAGAATGTTATAATTTTTATTCCATGCTGGAATGTCATAAAAGTAGACTGGGTTCCAACTGTAGCTTTCCTGTCATTTTTAAATGACCTGACAAATGGTGCGATTAATGGCCCTGTGCCTCCTACAAACATTGTTAAAAAAGATGAAATTAATCCAAGTATTCCTATTTTCATGTTTGAAATTTTAATATTTTGTGCTTTAGGTACATACAAAGAATAAAGAATAAATATTCCTATGAATGATTGTATAAGATTCTTAGGAAGATCGATTATGATGATAGCTGCTATAGAAACACCTATTAATGATCCTAATACAAATGGCAACATATAAGTAAAATTTATATTTTCTCTGAATACAATTGCTCTTGTACTATTAGAACTCATTTGAATTATTGCATGTATTGGAATTATTACTAATGGATTCATTATGGAAACCATTATAAGAATTAATAAAGAACCTCCACCTAACCCAAATGATGCTGTAACTGTTGAAGTTAAAAGACTACTTAAAAATAAAATACAAAATTCTAAAATTGTAAGATCAGAAACATTAAATATTAGATCTTTAAGTAAATCCACAATTATTCTTGGTCAGTATATTCGGCACCTAAAAGGCACACTACAGTACTTTGTTTTTTTCTGATTCCAGATATGCAGTTGTATTCTGTTAACATCTTCATCGGTTTTAATTAAATAGTAATTCAAACCCCAGGTATATAACATTGGTTCGGTGAATTTAGCTGCTGAATCAGTAGTTATTCCCGCCGCGCCGCGCCATTTCCATCCTCTGTAACCTACGAGCATGACCATATTGGAATAGCCATATCTATATTAATACCTCTTATTGAATCCCCAGATTCAAATAATCCTGTATTTTGAATTAATACAACAGGTTTTGCCCCTCCGACCCATAATCCGGTTGCTACGGCCCTAGCTTTTCCTTCTCTGTAAACAGGTATTATTAAAAAATCAGGGTCTGCCGCCATTTTGTTATATATAAAAT
>CATLOZ010000010.1 GCA_950054395.1 uncultured Chloroflexota bacterium | reverse complement strand
TCTCATATTCCAATAATTGACGATCAAAATATCAATCAAATAATTAAAAAATTAAAAGATAATAATTACTGGATCATTGGGTTAGACATGGATGGGGATAAAGAATATGAAGATTACGATTTTTATGGAAATATTGCTTTAGTGATAGGAAGCGAAGGTTCTGGTATATCAAAATTAACTAAATCTTTATGTGATCAAATATATAAAATATCTATGAAAGGTAAAACTGAGTCTTTAAACGTATCTGTGGCAGGAGGTATAATGATGTTCAAAATCAGTAATTCCTAAAGGCCTATTAATGGAACGATATCCGATAAATTTAAATGAATATGCAGAATTAGCAAAAAAAATACTACCTCACAACATTTGGGATTACATCGAAGCTGGAAGAGGAGATGAAATATCTTTAAACAGAAATACCCAAATTTATAACGAAGTATTTTTAAGACCAAATAAAATGACGGATATTTCTAACATTAAAATGTCTACAACTATTCTTGGAGACAAAACATCATTTCCATTAATGATTGCTCCTGCAGGGGGACACACCTTTTGTGATGATGATGGGGAATTATCTACAATTCGCGCCGCTAAAAAAGAAAACATAATAGCTGGCGTTGGTACAAATTCATCTTATACAATAGAAGATATTGCTAATGAAACTGATACTCCATTATGGTTTCAAATATATCACCTCACAAAAGAAATAGATGAAATGCTAGTAAAAAGAGCTGAAAAATCGGGATACAAAGTAATTGTTCTGACAGTGGATGGACCGGTACCAGGAATGGATCACTTAAGGCCTAAAGAAAGAGACATTAGAAATGCATTTGTAAATCCACCTAATACTGAAAGAGTAAACTTAATTGGAGAAATCGCAGGATTAGGTTACAAACATGGAGATACACAAGTACAATTAGGTGGATTAAACCCCGATGATCAGTTGCTATGGGAAGACATAAATTGGTTTAAATCATTAACTGATTTACCAATTGTTATAAAAGGATTGCTATCTGCACATGACGCAAAAAAAGCAGTACAGTACGGAGCTGATGGTATTGTAGTTAGCAACCATGGTGCACGAGGGGTTGATACACTTATGCCTAGTCTTCAGTCATTACCTGAAGTAGTAAAAGCTGTAGATGGCAAATGTGAAGTATATTTAGATGGTGGGATTAGAAGAGGTACAGACATATTAAAAGCTTTAGCATTTGGAGCCAAAGCAGTAATGATTGGGCGACCTTTTTACTGGGGATTAGCTGTTGGGGGTGAAAATGGAGTCAGAGATGTTATTCAAATATTAAAAGAAGAATTAGAGGTGGCAATGAAATATTGCGGCATAACTGATGTTGAAAACATAAACCCTGATTTACTATCATATAATTTTAGTTAACTTAAATGGATAGATTATGAAATTTGGCAATTATACAATTAACAATCCGGAATCTTTTGAAACTCCAGAATATGTAATATTTGAAAACATATTACAACATAACATAGATACAATTTTATCTATGGTAAAAACACCTTCAAGATTAATTCCTCACGCAAAAACACATAAATCTAGAGAAATGCTAAACTTTCAAATTGCCAGGGGAATAACACGACATAAAACATCTACTTTAGAAGAAATTCAAATCCTCTCTGAATGTAATCCTGAAGAACTTATTCTTGCTTATCCTCTGGCGTCAGAAATAAAAGCAAAAAGATATAGTGAAATCATTAATCAGAATAAAAACATAAAATATAGTGCTATTGCTGGTACAGTCTACCATCTAGATATTTTGTCAAAGATTGAAAATCTTGATGGAGTTTATATCGATTTAGATACTGGAATGCATAGAACTGGGATAGATGTAAACGAATCTGATGAATTACTCAAAAAATTATTTACTGATTCTAATTTAAATTTTAAAGGGATTCATGGATATGACGGACATTTGGTTGGAATTACAGATTTAGAACAAAAAAAAGAACATGTGAGAGAAAGTATCAATATAATAGAGCAATTTAGAGATAAAATTTCAAACTACACATCTCAAACAGATTATGACATTATTGTTGGAGGTTCTTGGTCATTTCAATATTACTTGGATGATACTGATTATAAAGTTTCACCTGGAACATGGATTTATTGGGATTCAAATAATATCAAGCAACCAGACTTAAATTTCCAGGTAGCAGGACTAGTATTAGGCCAAGTTATTGACGAGGACAAAATAAGAAAAACTGTAACTGTAGATATTGGTGCAAAATCTATTTCTTGTGATCCTTTAACTCCAGCCAGATTTACAATAGAAGGGAAACCAGATGCAGAGCTTATTTCTCAAAATGAAGAACATGGTGTTATAGAACTAAATGGTGAAAATCTCAATGTAGGAGATTATATACTTGGCTCTCCAGGACATGCCTGTACAGTCCCTCCCAAATACCCACATGGACTAAAAATAGACACAGAGGGCAATATATCTGGAAAAATAACTAGTGATGCTAGAGACAGAAAATAATTTATTTAAATCAGTCATTTTCTAATAGATTAAAATTATTAAATTGATTTTTAATCTTTCTCATATTAAGTGCATTATAAATTAAAATAGATGATATTGAGTGTTAAAAGTTATTGGGATTTATTTTGGGATAAAACTATTGATAACTATTGGGAATTTACAAAGTAATAATATATAAGTAATAAGTATCATTCTTATTTATTAATTTCTATTTAATAAGGTTTACTATATTAATTTAGATGGGGTTGTTAAGAGAAAGACTTTTAAAAAAGATTTATTTATTTTTATCTATGATTTTCTTTTTTGGCATATCAGCATTAATCTTGAGTGGATTCTCTTTCAGCCAAAGTGCCATTAATTTTTCATACCGATCTTTATTGGAGACCTTATCAAATTCTTTAAACCATTCAAAAAGTATAGTGTGAGATATTGGGATTTGTTCTTTTGGTAAATCTAATTGTTGAATATATCTAAAGGCAATACGAGGAGTGATATATGGAACTAAATCATATAATTCTTTTGCTTGTTTCTTTGCTTCTGAATATCTTGTTTTAGGCATTACCACTCATCTTTTTCACTAATTCTATCTGAATAATTTATTTATTATCCTCCATAAATTTTTTTACAAAATCTTTATGTTCTTTAGTTTGCCTGGCCTGTGAAAAGATATCCCCTTCGATTTCTAAAACTTTATCATAATCTTTATGATAGTTATTGAAAATCATTTCTTTTATAACTTTATTATGCCAATTGGAATTTCCCGAGATATTCTTGCTTATCTTCAATGATTTATTATACAAATCATCCGGTTCATAACTTTTAGATATTAATCCTATTCTTTCAGCTTCTTCTCCATCAAGAAATTTTCCTGTTAACATTAATTCTGAAGCTGTACTAATCCCAACAATATCTGACAATCGACGTGTACTGCCATATTCAGGTGTTAATCCTATTTTTACAAATCTAAAAGAAATTTTTGCATCTTTAGATGCAAATCTAATATCAGCAAATAAAAATAATGTTATACCCATTCCTACTGCAAAACCATTTATAGCAGCAATTATTGGCTTTGATCTGATAAACAAATCAATTAAGTCATTCCATGAAAGAGGCAATCTTTTTTTCGTGTTTCCTTCCTGAAAACCAGCAACATCTGCTCCAGCGCTGAATGCTTTTCCGTTACCTGTTATAAGAATAGAATTTACAGTTGAAGATGCATTAAATTCTTCTATCTGAGAATAAAGTGCATCAGACAATTCATTATTAAAGGCATTTAATGATTCTGGTCTATTTAATTTTATAATTCCAACTTTATCTTCAATTTGTACTTCAATTACACTAGGCATTTATTTTTTCTCCAATTCCTTTTGTTTTAGCTATTTCACAAACATTAATAGCAGTAACCAAATCCCATAAAGCTAATCCTTGAGATTCAAAAATTGTTATATCTTTAAAATTTCGTTTGAATCTGTCAGGGAATTTTAATACATCTGAAAAATTAATAATATTTCTCCACTGAATTAATCCTAAAGATTCAGGATAAATCAAATCACCACATTCCATTTTAGCCTGATCAATATCATCAACAAAAATTTTATCTGCTTTTAAAATTGTTTTTGTATCTAATTCCCTTCTTAAAGAATGATTAGATCCTGCAGCATTTATATGAACACCAGATTCAATAATTTCACTATTAATTACCGGGGTTTTAGAATTAGTTATCACAGAAATAATATCTATATTATTAACATTTGATTCAATATCCGCTACAGGAGTTAATTTTGATTTCATTGCAGATGAATAATTATTAATAAAATTCATCCTGTTTTCTTCAGCTCTACTATAAACATATATTTCATCTAATTCAAAAACTCTATCCAATGCTAAAGCCTGCGTATAAGCCTGATAACCTGTACCTATTAATAAAACTTTTTTTGAATCTTTTTTTGCCAAGTATTTACTTGCTACACCTGAAGCTGCTCCGGTTCTAAATTGCCCCAAAGCATTAGCCTCCATTATGGCAATCATTTCACCATTTAAAGCGTTCATTATGTGAAAATAAAATTTTGTCCCGTTTTTACTTGGAACGTATACTTTTAATCCTGTCAAATTTTGCTTATCTATACCCGCCGACATATAATTTAAACTTGATGATCCCACAGGCAATCTTTCACGTGGTTTAGTAACTGCATCGCCTAAGGCTATTAATTGAAACGCTTCTTCAACAGAATTTAGTGCTAATTCCATATTTATTATTTTTTTAATTTCTGTTTCTGTTAAATATAATGCCATCTTTGTTATATATTGAAAAAATGATTTAGAGGACCATGCCCTTTTCCAATTTCCACAGATGATTTAATAGCTGAATATACATATTTCTGACTATTAATCACACTATTTTTTATATCTACACCTTTTGCTAATTCTGCTGCAATAGCAGATGAAAAAGTACATCCTGTTCCATGAGTGTTTTTTGTATGTATTCTTTTTTGTGGTAATTCAAGAATCATACCCTGCCCTTGTTCAAAAAGTATATCTATAGGATCGCCAGTTAAATGCCCTCCTTTTAAAAGTAAATATTTAGGGCCTAATTTTAAAATATTTGTACTTGCTGCTATCATATCATCTCTGTTGGTAATTTTAATTCCTGACAAAACTTCTGCTTCAGGAATATTGGGAGTAAGAATTCTGCATAGAGGTATCAAATTATTCTTTAATTTACTTATTGCATCATCAGAAATTAGCTGATCACCACTTTTTGCAATCATAACGGGATCCAATACTATCGGAACATTATTAATTTGTGACAGCAATTTACTAATTAAAACTACTACTTCAGGGTTCCCTAACATTCCTATTTTAACTGAATCTGGGTAAATATCATTTATTAAAGTTTCAAACTGGTTAGTTATAATTTCATTACTTAATATTTCAACATCTTTAACTTCTAAAGTATTTTGAGCAGTTACAACAGTTATAACACAAGTACCATAAACTCCTAAAGATGCAAAAGTTTTTAAATCAGCCTGTATACCAGCACCTGCTCCAGAATCAGAACCTGCAATTGTCATGGCAATATTATTCTTTGTCATTTTCTGTACTCTTTACAAATAATTTTTGCCCTTCAAAATAATCTTGTTTATTATTTAAATCAAGTTTAATTAACGGATCCTCAAATATAACTTCATTAATAGAATTTTTACTTAATATAAAATCTTTCATAGTTTTTTCAGAGGAAATAAATTTATACATTTCATCTAAAATTTTGTTACTCAAAATAACAGGATGTCCTCCTTTTAAAGAACCATCTTCTAATATAAATTTAGGAATGGTTATCTCTTTGCCTGATTGAAAATGATTTTTTATTAATTTCTCTAAGATATATTTTGGCCTAGGCTGATCAATTGACATCAAGAGAATATCATCAACTTTAGATATAGCATCCAAACCTATAATTATTGAAGAAGTTTTCCCGTTTTTATAATTAGAATTAACTATTATATCAGCATCATAATTTCTAATTTTTTGGATAATTGTTTCACTGCAAAAACCTAAAACGATGGTTGGTTTTATTTTTAAGGAATTTAAAATATCTATGTGAAATTCAATTAAAGACTTTCCATTCCATTCTAAAAGTGGTTTGGATTCACCCATTCTAGTAGACAAACCAGCGGCTAATAATAACCCGCCAATATTACTCATTAGGTTTTACTTTCTGAAAGAGAATTATTAATTTTAGAAATAATCTTAGACCAAATCTTTTCAGGCATAGCCATCGGAAGTCCTGTCCCACCCTCTTTAATCATTAACATTTCAGCAATAATGCTCACAGCAATTTCATCAGGGGTTCTACCTCTTAAATCTAAACCTACTGGGGAACGTATCGCTCTTATTTTTTCTTCAGGAATTCCATTTTTCAATAAATCCTCAAATATTAATATAGCTTTTCTCATACTTCCTACTATCCCAATATATTTTGCTTTTGTTTGAACAGCTGCCTGTGTGGCAACAAGATCATATCTATGTCCTCTTGTTGCAATAATAATGTAAGTATTTTCAGTAACAGGTAAACTTTTTAAAGCGCTCTCAGGAATATCATTAACTATTCTTTCCGCATGTGGGAATCGATTACTATTTGCAAATTCTTTCCTGTCATCAGTAATCCAGACATTGAAATTAAGTTTATGAGCAATCGGGGCCAAGCTATTTGCAATATGACCACCTCCACAAATTAATAATGTTGCAGGGGTTGTATAAATTTCAACATACCACTCGTTACCATCTTTAAGTTTAATACATTTATTAGTACGATTTGAAATAGTATTCTCTATATCCTCTGTTTCATTAATTAATTCATCATTAAAAATTTCATTTGTATTTTCAAAATCATAAGTTTTTTTAATTCCAATAGATAAATCTTTATTCTGAGAATTAACTAAGGTCAAAATACTTTTTCCACTATCTTTTCCATTTAAAGAATTTTGCAAAGATCTTAAATGTTCAATATTTTGATTTTCTGGAATTAATTTATCCAATAAAAAATACATAGTACCACCACAAACCAAGCCTTCCTGCTCTGCTAATTCCTGATTCAAAGTATATTCTCTGAATCTTGTTTCTGAATCAGAATTTTCCTCCAACATAGATTTGGATTCAAACCATATATCACCTTCTACACATCCTCCCCCTAAAGTTCCTACAGTTGATCCGTCATCACGAATAAGTAATTTAGATCCAATTTTTTGAGGAGTGGATCCTTTAGTATTAACAACAGTGGCTAAAACAATATTCTTGCCCTGTTCCAATTCTTTTAATGAATTTGAAATAACTTCATACATAATATTTAATATTTTAAATCGTATTTGTTTAATTATACCAATATTTAATATTATAAATGTATAATATATTTATGCAAAAAAAAATAGGTAAAATAACACCAAATAACAACTTAAAAACTACCGATGCTCCACCCGGACAATTTGTTACTGAAAAATTTCCAATTTTTTCAGAATTTCCCACTCCAGATATCAATTTAGATACCTGGAAATTAAAATTCACTGCCAATTCAAACCTAATAATTGAATATAAATGGAATGAAATAATTAAACTAGCTGAAGATAATATAGAAGAAGATTTTCACTGTGTTACTCAATGGTCCAGGT
Organism: uncultured Chloroflexota bacterium; assembly: GCA_950054395.1. Lineage (GTDB taxonomy): Bacteria > Chloroflexota > Dehalococcoidia > Lucifugimonadales. Next base: position 25,430 of record CATLOZ010000010.1, on the reverse strand, counting down.
TAGATACAAAATGGACAGGATGCATAGTAAAAAATTTATTGAAAAATTTTGAAATAGACTTAGATTTAAAATATGTGAACATTATCTGTTATGATGGATATACTACCAATATCCTTAGAACAGATTTGTTTTCTGCAAAAACAATTCTTGCCACTAAATACGAAGGCAAAGAATTAGAATCAAATCACGGATGGCCATTAAGACTTGTAATCCCACACTTATATGGTTGGAAAAGTGCAAAATGGATAAAAGAAATTCAATTCACTTCAAATTCAATCCCGGGTTTTTGGGAAATAAGAGGTTACCATATGAATGGAGATCCATGGAAACAAGAAAGGTTTTCATAAAAAAACTTAATCTTACCTGAAAACTATCAATGTACTTGACACACCTCGTATCAACCTATAAAATACATGTTATAACAATATTGGTGACAACATGGAATGGGATTTTTTCTCAGAACCAAATATTGAAGGTGTTTATGTTATAAGTGTTGCATCTCGAATGCTTTCAATGCATCCTCAAACTTTGAGGAAGTATGAAAGAATTGGTTTAGTTAGACCTAGCAGAACCGGTGGAATGCTTAGACTTTACTCACAGGAAGATATTGCTAAATTAAAATTAATAAAATATTTGGTAGACGATTTGGGTCTTAATTTAGCTGGTGTCCAATTAATTTTAAATATATTTAATGATTTATTGGATTTAAAGAAAGGAAATGAAATTTTAAAAGGAATGCAATTAAAAGTGTTTTTAGAAAACAAATTGCAAAAATTATTTGAAACATTAGGACTTGAATATGACAGAACTTAAAAAAACTACCCCGAAAAAAAAGACAAAAAAAAAGACAAAAAATAAAAATTCAGAAATAAATAAATATAAAGAAGAAATAAAACAGTTGAAAGATACAGCTCTACGTTCTCAGGCAGATTTAATAAATTTTAAAAGAAGAACTTTAGACGATATTCAATCTAATAAAACCAAAATTAAAACAGGTATATTTACAAGATTTATAATAACTCTTGATGATCTTAAACTTACTTTAAATTCCTTACCAAAAGGCAAACAATTTAAAGATTGGGTGACAGGAATGGAAATAATAATTAAAAATTTTGAAAAAAGTTTAAATAATGAAGGGTTATCAGAAATTAATCCAATTAAAGGAGATAATTTTGATCCATCAAAACATGAATCACTTTCTATTGAAAATACAAATGATTCTAAATTAGATGGAAAAATTTCTCAGACAATTAAAAATGGATATTCAATAGAAAATTCAATAATACGTCCAGCCCAAGTTATTTTATCAAACTATATAAAAAAGAATTCATAAATAGGAGCATAAAATGCCAAAAATTCTAGGAATTGATTTAGGAACAACAAACTCATGTATGGCAATAGTCGAAGCCTCAGAAGGAGAAGTATTAGAAAACTCAGAAGGTGGAAGGACAACGCCGTCAGTAATAGCAATCAATCCAAAAAATGATGAGAGATATGCCGGACTAATGGCAAAAAGACAGGCAGTTACAAACCCGGAAAACACAATATTTTCTGTAAAAAGATTTATTGGAAAAAAATTTAGTGATTCTTCTCTACAAAAAGATATGGGGATGATTCCTTATAAAGTTAAATCAGGTAAAAATGGAGACGTTACAGTACAAATGGTCGGCAAAGATTATACGCCTCAAGAAGTATCTTCAATGATATTATCTAAGCTTAAATCAGATGCTGAAACAAAATTAGGAGAAAAAATTACTCAAGCTGTAATCACAGTTCCTGCTTATTTTAACGATAGTCAACGAAAAGCAACAAAAGATGCCGGAACTATAGCTGGATTAGATGTATTAAGAATAATTAACGAACCTACAGCAGCTGCTTTAGCATATGGATTAGACAAAAAAACTGATGAAACTATTGCAGTGTATGATTTGGGTGGAGGTACTTTTGATATAACAATCTTGCATATAGGTGATGGCGTTTTTGAAGTTAAGTCTACAAATGGCGATACCCATCTTGGCGGTGATGATTTTGATCAAAGAATAATATCCTGGCTAGTTGAGGATTTCAAAAAAGAGCAAGGCATAGATTTAATGCAAGACAACATGGCAATTCAAAGATTACGTGAAGCTGCTGAAAAAGCTAAAATTGAACTTTCAACTGTTATGGAAAGTGAAATAAATCTTCCTTTTATTACAGCTGATGCTTCAGGTCCAAAACATTTGGTTAAAACTATTTCAAGATCTCAATTGGAAAATTTAATTATGGATTTAGTAGATAAAACAATTGAACCATGTAAATTAGCTATCAAAGATGCAAAACTCAAAACTACAGATATAAATGAAATAATTCTTGTAGGTGGAATGACCAGAATGCCTGCTATACAAAGTGCAGTGGAAAAATTCTTTGGTAAAGAATCTAACAAAGGCGTAAACCCTGATGAAGTCGTAGCTGTTGGAGCTGCTATTCAAGCAGGAGTACTACAAGGAGACGTCCAAGATGTCTTACTTTTAGATGTAACACCTCTCACACTTGGAATAGAAACTCTTGGTGGTGTTTCTACTCCTCTAATAGAAAGAAATACAACAATTCCTACACAAAAAACAGAAACTTTTAGTACAGCTCAAGATAATCAATCTAGTGTTGAAATACATGTTTTACAAGGAGAAAGAAGCATGGCAACCGAAAATAAAACATTAGGTAAATTTATTTTGGATGGTATTCCTCCTTCTCAAAGAGGGTTACCTCAAATTGAAGTTAGCTTTGACATTGATGCGAATGGTATCTTAGACGTTTCAGCAAAAGATAAAGGAACTGGAAAAGAACAAAAAATAACTATTACTGCAAGCTCTGGACTTAGTGATGATGAAATAGAACAAATGATTACTGATGCTGAATCTCATGCAGAAGAAGATGAAAAAAAGAAAAAACTAATTGAACTGAAAAACAATTCTGATTCTTTAATATATCAGGCTGATAAGCTTATCTCAGAAAATAAGGATAAGCTCGCAGACGATCTTGTAGAAAAAATAAATTCACAAAAAGAAACTTTAAAAACAGCAATTGAATCAGATGATGTGGAAAAAATAGAATCAGAAATGAATTCGTTTCAAACTGTATTACAAGAAATAGGACAATCAATGTATTCTCAAGCTCAGCCAGGTGAAAACCCTGCAGAAAATAATGAGACTAAAAATAACGAATCATCTACTAAAAGAAAAAGTGCAAAACCTAAAAATACTAAAAAACCTAAAAAAGATAAGGATGATATAGTTGACGGAGAAACTAAAAAGGAATAATAAAAGCTTTACGCTAGTACCCTGTGATTGCTGTGAAAGGAATAATAAATGCTGTTCGTTCGTAGAATGTTATTGCTGTGATTGTGATCAAAGAATTGTAGTATCTTGGTTAGTTGAGGACTTCAAAAAAGAACAAGGTATAGATTTAATGCAAGATATCATGGCAATTCAAAGATTACGTGAAGCTGCTGAAAAAGCTAAAATTGAACTTTCAACAGTTATGGAAAGTGAAATAAATCTTCCTTTTATAACAGTTGACACTTCTGGACCAAAACATTTTATTAAAACTATTTCGAGATCGCAATTAGAAAATCTAAGTCTAATTAAAGATTGTGATTGTATATGTTGGTGCGTGACTCGTAGATTGCAATCTAAACGTCCTCGAAACTTATGTGGGACAGGGATAGTAAGGGGAACACCTTTGGTCTGAATGATGGATTCATCAAAAAAACTATAAACCATGAATCTTAATTGAAGTAGATTTACCGTACTGCTTATTAATATTTAGTAATAATGGCACCTGGTGTTCAATTAGAATTGACAGATCCAAAGTTCCACATTTTACAGGGTTCAGTCCTTTAACCGTATCTATTAATTCTAAAAATTTTGATTCAGGTTTTTTATCATTAACAAAATACAATAAATCATGATCCATTTTTTTTTGAATTCTTTTTAAATCCAAATGGCTAATAGTATGAAATGAAGATATGATATGCGAATCTGGCAGTAAATTATATAAAAACTGAGATACAGATTCTTTAAGCCCAGATAATCTTGTGAATTTTCCTTTATTCAATGATAAAGGCACAGTAGTATCAACTATGTATTTACCTTTAAGTTCATTTTTCAAAGGGGTTAATTGATTTTCAACAACACTAAATGGCAAAGCAATAAATACAATATCTGATTGCAAAACTGTCTGTTTATAATCTGAACATAATATTTCAACATCAGGCAAAATATTTCTTATTTGATTTCCAGATAATTCCGCTTTACTTATATCTCGTGATCCGATAAAAATAGAATGTTCTGAAAGGCCAAAACGAATAGCCAAAGCTTGACCTTCTTTGCCAGTACCACTTATAAATCCTATTTTCAAATTCAATTCCTTGATTAAAAAAATCACTAATATGGATTCGACCAAATAGTTTCATATCCTTTCCCAGTAATAGCATCCTCAATCTTAGACTTTTCAATTGATCGTAATTCTTTGAAAGCATTTTGAAGCATAATGTCCACTTTAGCATTTACAGGATATAAAATATTTTTCAATAATTTATCCCATACTTCATCTTCGGTAAGCACTTTAATATAAGAATACCATGGGATAATAACAAAATTTTTTACTTCTTTTAAATCGGGTCTTAGATTATTTAATATTTTTATACGGTTATCCGCAGAACTTGCAATTGGAAAAATTTTTATTAAAACATTACCTTCTGATATTCTTCTGTCTATAACTAATGAAACATTTAAATTAAAAAAAACAATTGACACAACATCAGAATCAGAAATATTTTTTAAAAATTTATTTAAATCATTAAACATTAATTACTCTTTTACCAAATCTTTTAAAGTATCCAAAAATCCGGGCAATATATTTTTCCAATCACCAATAGCACCAAATTCAGCATCATTAAATATATTCGCTTCAACATTTTTATCAATTGAAACAATATGTTTCGAATTACCACATCCTGCCATATGCTGGCTGGCTCCAGAAATTGCCACTGTTAAATACAAATTAGGTGAAATATTTTTGCCTGTAAGGCCAATCTGATAGGAATGATCCATCCAACCCGCATCACATACTGCTCTGGATGCTCCAACAGCTGCATTAAGAAGTCCGGCAATTTCATCTAAAGTCTCAAAAGGTTCAGGCCCGCCAAGACCTCTTCCTCCAGCTATTACTATATCAGCATCTTCTAATTTTATCCCTTCAGATTGTTCATTTATTCTTTTTAATACTTTAGTTTTAGTTTCCAAATCATTTGTAAATTGCTTATATTCAATTTCAGGAGATATCGTTTTATCAGTTAAAGAATCAAATACTTTTGGCCTTACACAATAAATTTCAGTTGGTGTTTTAATATTTATTTTAGACATAAAATTCCCACCAAAAATTGGTCTTATTCCTGTCCAATCATTATTTTCATTTTTTTCAATATTCAAACAATCATTCACTAATCCCCAACCAAATTTAAAAGCTAATCTTGGGGCTAAATCCTGTCCTAAATTTGTTTTAGAAATTAAAATTTTATTTGGCTGTAAATCTTCAATCATGCTACTTGCTAATTTAGATAAAATATTTGGATTCAAATTATTTGTATCAATATTAGAATGAGCTAAAATTTTAGAACACGGAATTTGTTTCAAAATCCCATCTTTATCTTGTAGATTATCTCCAAGTACACATACGGTAATTTCATCATTAGAAACATTGAGATTATTTAATAAAGATAATAATTCAAACACCCCATTATCTAAATCATTCCCATTTAATTCTGCTAAAACTAAAACTTTATTCAAAATTCTCTCCAAATTAAATTAAATTCTTATCTCTAAGTTTAAGTGCAAGATTTCTACCTATATCATATTCATCTTCACCTTTTATAAATTCACAATTTGAATTCTTTTCAGGTATATATATATCAGTAATTTCATTGATATTATTAATATCATTTGCAGAAATTCCAAGATCCTCCAATGAAAAGAACTGTGGTTGAATTTTGCCTGCCGTCATAATACCTCTTAAATTAGGATATCTTGGTTCTCCATATTCATTACTTACTGTAATTAGTACAGGTAATTCAGATTTAAGAACTTCTATGCCGCCTGAAATCACCCTTTCTATAGTTATATTATTGTTATTACACTCAATACTTTTAGCTAAAGTAACACAATCAAGATTTAATTTTTCAGCTAATCCTATAGGGACCTGAGCATTGTCCCAATCAGAAGCATGTCTGCCACAAAGAATAAGATCAAAAGGTCCTATTTTATTTATTGTTTCATAAAGAACATTAACTATAACAAATGAGTCAGAGGTTTCTAGAATATCATCTTTTACCAAAAATAAGTTTTGGCATCCCATAGACAATGGTTTTTTAATTACATCCATACTAAAATCTTTACCTAAAGATAAAACAGAAATTTCAACATCTCCAATACTTTCTTTTAACTGTAGTGCAGCTTCAATGGCATTTTCATCAAAACCATTTAATACAGTTGAAACACCTTGTTTAGGCACAAATTTCCATCCATTTGAATCTATGTCAATAGAACTAACTGGCACCTCTGGATCTATAACTTCTTTTACACATACTAAAATTTTCATTTAACACCCAATTAATAGATAAATTAGAAAGGACACTTAAAATTATCTCTTCTTACTCATAACAGTGTCAAACATTATTACCTAAAATTAACACAAAAATTAATTCAAAATAAATATATAAATATTAAAATTGTACTTGACAAGTTTTAAACAAGTATTAAAATAGTATATAATTCAAAGGGAGATTGTTATGCAACAGCCAGCACAAACTTTAAAAAATAATACAAACTTATCTGAAGTTAAATCTTTAAATAGTAAGGACAAATTACATTGTCCCAAATGTACAAGTACTATAGTAAAAACATACTATGAACCGCAATGTCTGCAGTGTGGATATGTAGATTACTCCAGTGAATTAGATAAAATAGAATCACCTGGAAGTACAGTAGTTGGATCTGCAACTAGATACATGGTTAGATACAAAGGGCATTCAGAAAATTTCAAAGACAAACTAACACACGTTAAAGTAGTAAGAATAAAAAATAGAATAGTTTTTGATGTTAATTGTCCTTTTTGTGATTTATCAATGGAGCAAACTTCATTATCTGGCAAAAGAAAAGATTTGAAAGAAGAAAGATTCAAATGCGATCAAGGTCATAGAGTTTCTTTAGTACCTACAAAAAAAAATGGGATAGCCTGGAGATAAACTTTCATATAAATAAATTATATATTAAAAGATAACTAATATATAATTTATTTATGAAAGAAAAATTTGTAGTAACTATACCTGTATATAAAAGTGGAAATACCAAATTATTAAACTATGTCTCTGAAATTAATTGTAATACTCTAATCGTCCCTCAAATATCATCTGTTAGAACTGATCCTTCATCATTAGCTTATCATATAAACCAAAAATATAATAAATCTGTAATTATCACTATTAATACGGTTGATACAAATCTCAGATTTATTCAATCGAGAATATTAGGCGCCGAATTATTTAAATTAAATAATTTTTTAATCACAAAAGGTGATGCAAAAAGTTTACAAAAATCACCGATAAAACAAACAAAAGATTCAAAAGCAGTCTATGAACATACCACTACAAATGTGATGAATTCTATAAAACAAATGAATAAAGGTTATGACTTTATCGGCAATAAACTGGAATCAAATACTGAATGCATCTTTGGAAGTACAATAGAAATAAATCAAACTGATAAGGAATATTTAAACCTAATTAACAAAAAAATTAAATTAGGATCATCTTATTTGGTCAGCAATCCAATATATGATGGCAAAATGTACATAAACTTTGTAACAAAGTTTAATAAATCTTTTTCTAAGAAAATAAACATACCCATCTACGTAAGCATAAGAATGAACTTACCAAATGATAGTTTTTTTGATCAAAACTATCACACTTATAAAAACAACTTTCAATCAAATAAATTAAATGCATATATAGAATTACTTACTTCTTTAAACAACGTTGGTGTTAAAAATTATAATTTAATACTTTTTGACAATAATAATGCTGATAAAAAAACTTTAAAAGAACAAGTGTTAATGGCAAATAAATTAATAAGTTTTTCAAAATGAAAATTTTTTATATTTTAAATTGTGTTTTCAGCTCAAATGCATAATAATTAATTTATCTAACAAAACTTGAGGTTACAAATGAATATATACAAAGAATTTGGCGCAAGGACAATTCATAATTTGGCAGGAGCTTCTACTAGAGTTGGAGGCCCTATATTATCAAAAGAAGTTTCAGATGCAATGGTAAATGCATCAACATTTTCAGTAGACATGACAGAATTACAAGCTAGTGCTTCAGAATACATATCTAAAATTACAGGATCTGAATCAGCTTACGTTACTTCAGGTGCGTCTGCAGGTCTAACTATGGGTGCAGCTGCTATACTCGCAGGATTAGATCCTTCTAAAATGGAGAACCTTCCAAGTGTTAAAGATAATAAAAACCAATTTATTATTTCAAGAGAACATAGAAATGGCTATGACCACGCTTTCAGACTAGCCGGCGGTGAAACAATTGAAGTTGGAATGAATGAGATTTTATCTGGAGCCGGAGTAAGAAGAACTGAGGCATGGGAATACGAATCTGTAATAAATGAAAAAACTGCTGGAATAGTCTACGTAGCAACTCAAGACTCTGAACCTCCTTTCGAAGAAGTAATCAAAGTAGCAAACAAACATAACTTACCAGTAATTGTAGATGCAGCAGGGCAATTACCTCCTAGAGAAAACCTGAGAAAATTTATAGAAAAAGGAGCGGATTTAGTTGCATTTAGTGGAGGAAAAGCAATTAAAGGCCCTCAATCATCCGGAATATTATGTGGCAAAAAAGATTATATAAGTTCTGTCGCTTTACAATCTTTAGATATGGATGAATATTTTGAAATATGGAATCCTCCTTCAAATTTAATAGATAAATCTAAAATTAGTGCCATCCCAAGACATGGAATAGGAAGAGGTTTTAAAGTAGCAAAAGAAGAAATTGCCGGATTACTTGTTGCTCTAAGATTATTTATTGAAAAAGACATCAATGCAGAAATGACGAATTGCAAAAAATATTTATCAATTATTGAAGACAAAATAAAATCTCTACCAAATATAAAAACTACAATAAACACCCCATCAAATAGTGAAGAATACCCTACACTTAATATATATACTGGTAAAATTAATGCTTTTGATTTATGCAATAACCTTAAAGTAAAAAGTGGTTTATTTCTGAACGAAAAAGGATTGAGTGAAAATTTTATGACAGTTCATCCTATGAATTTATCAGAAGATAATATTCAACATATCTCAGATGTATTGCATAACGATATAAAAGAATATATAAAGTAACAGGAGTAAACAAATGGATATAAAAGTAGGTTCCAGATTAAAATGTTCATTAACAGGATCTGAGTTTATGGTGGTTAAAACAGGTGAAGGAATTTTATCTAATGGTACCAAAAATTTGGTAGATTCAACTGAGAAAACTGAAATTTCTTCTGATACTAAAATTGAAGGTTCAGGCAATACATTAGGAAAACGTTACGAATCAAAAAGTGGCATTATAGTTCTTTGTACTAAAGCTGGTCCAGGAATTGTTTCGTGCTCTAACGCACCTATGACTGAAGTTAAACCTAAAAGATTACCATCATCAGATTAATATCATAATATCCGAATATATGGTGGGTAAGATGACTTATATGTATCTTTATGTTTAGCAACATCTTTATTAGCAAATGGAATCTTATGAATAAAATGCATGTACCCTTCAGCCAAACCAATCCCAGGATTAAATAACAAGTCTCTAAACAAAGATTCATCATGTATACGCAGCTTAGTATCTGGATCTTGATTTTTATTTCCAAAATAAAAATGCATATTTGAAACAATCAATATTATTTGTAAACAAAAAATTTTCTTGAAATCAACTTATAGGAATTAGTCTCTTGGCCTGATAATATTGCTCATCAGCTTTATAGGAACTTCGAACTAAAGGCCCTGAAACAGCACCTTTAAATCCTAAATCCATAGCTATAGATCTTAATTCTATAAATTCTTCCGGGGTATACCATTTAATAACATCTGTATGTTTAGGAGTAGGTTTAATATACTGGCCTATAGTTAAAAGGTCACAATCTGATGCCCTTAAATCTATTAAAGTATTTATAATCTCATCCCAATTTTCTCCTAATCCAACCATTAATCCCGATTTAGTTACACTATATGAATTTAATTCTTTAGTTTTTAATAAAAGATCTAATGATAATCTGTAATCCCCTTTGGCTCTGACTGATCTGAAAACTCTCTCTACTGTTTCTATATTATGATTCAAAGTTTCAGGGCCTGCATCCATAACAGTTTTTAAATCATCCCAATCCCCTTGGAAATCAGGAATTAAAACTTCAACTTTACATCCAGGGGAATTTTTATGTATCAAATTAATACATTGTTTAAAAATAAATGCGCCTCCATCTGGCAAATCATCTCTGTCAACTGAAGTTAAAACCGCATATTTTAAATTCAATTTTTTCACAGCATCAGAAACCCGAAGTGGTTCTTTTATATCAAGACCTATAGGTTTTCCGGATTTAACTGAACAATACCGACACGCTCTTGTACATATATCTCCCAAAATCATAAAAGTAGCTGTTCTATTATCCCAACATTCACCAATATTGGGACATTTTGCTTCAACGCAAACAGTGTTTAAAGAATTTTTATTTATCAAATTTTTAACTTCTATATAATTTTTTCCACCAGGCATTTTTGCCTTTAACCAATGAGGTAGTCTTCTAGAAGTTGTCATATAATAGTCTCCATAAAAATTATTATTTAAATTATATACTATATAACATCAAAGCTGTGATTCTGTAATGGAAACAAATTATACAAAAAAATTAGTCAAATTAAAATTAAAAAATATTGGCTCTGAAGGTGATACTACTGCTTATTACAATGAAGAGCAAATAAATATTTTTGGAGGAATTCCTGGTGAAACAGTTATTGCAGAAATTGATATACAAAAAAAAACAAAAAGAAAAAAAACAAGAATATATGGAATAGTAAAAAATATATTAATATCTTCTCCTTACAGAGTAAAACCTCCTTGTCAATTTTATGGATTTTGTACAGGTTGTAATTGGCAGCATATTAAATATGATTATCAGTTAAAACTAAAAGAGCAAATTATCCATAATGAAATCAATAGTAAAATAAAATCTAAAATCAAAATAAAAAAAATAATTAATTCTAAAAAACAATTTAACTATAGAAATCACGGAAGATTTACAATTAGGCGAAATGGACTAATTGGTTTTACAAATAAAGTTACAAAAAAATTTGCTGCCGTTAATCATTGTTTAATCATGAATAATAAAATAAATAAATATATCAAAAATTTGGAAAATCTAGCCGGTGAATCATCTCAAGTATCTATAAGAGCATCCGAAAATACAAACTCATTTTTAATTCAACCAAAATTTAAAAATGAAAATATAAAAATTCAAACCGGACAAAAAGATTATATTGAACAAATTTCAGGACACGAATTTCAAATAAGCTCACCTTCATTTTTCCAGGTTAACAGTAATCAAATTGAAAACATGAAAAATACTATATTATCTTTAATAAAAGATAATGGAAAACATTTATTAGTTGATGCATATTCTGGTGTAGGAACATTTGGAATTTTACTAAGTGAGTATTTTGAGAATATTATAGGGATTGAACAATCAAGTTCAGCAGTGATTGATGCGAAGGTTAATATTAAAAATATACCAAATTATAAAATTTTAATAGGTAATTCAGAGGATATAATCATAGAAATAAAATCCAAAATAGATGTTGTAATCTTAGATCCTTCCCGGAAAGGATGTGATGAGAAATTATTAAACAATTTAATATCGCACCCGGTAGATAATATAATTTACATATCATGTGATCCCAAAACATTGGCAAGAGATTTAAAAATACTTAATGAAAAAAAGTATAAAATTCAATCGATAACACCTATTGATTTATTCCCTAACACTCATCACGTTGAGAGCATTACATTATTGAAGGTTTACAAAAAATAATATAACTTTAAAATAAAACAAATGAATATATTCAATATAGGCAGCATGGAGTTAATCTGGGTACTACTTGTAGCCTTGATAATTTTAGGACCAACAAAACTTGTTCAATTTTCAAATTCTATAGGAAAACTTCTTAAATCATCTAGGAAATGGATACATGAATTACAAAATTCAATAGATATCAATTATAAAGAAGAAGAAAATATAGATGAATAAAGCTAACACAAAAAATACATTTTCAAATCATGTTTTAGAACTCAGAAAAAGATTGATAATTAGTATTATAACAATATTAATCTCAGGAATAATAACATTTATCTTTCATAAGGATATTTTAGAATTCTTATTAAATCCCACTAATGGGTTAACATATTTCCAAAATACTAAACCTATTTATACAGAACTTACAGAATATATTTCTGTTGCAATAAAAGTATCTATATACACTGGCATATTAATTTCATCCCCAATAATATTTTTACAAATCATATTATTTCTTAGCCCAGGCTTGAAAAAAAATGAAAAAATGTTTTTATATTTAAGCATTCCTATAATATATGTAACATTTAGTTTAGGTTTAATTTTTGGATTGTATGTATTATTTCCCCCAGCAATCAAATTTCTAATTACTTTTGGGTCAGATATTGCAACACCCTATATAAGAATAGGAAATTATATAAGCATACTTATTTCTTTGCTTGGGTGGATGGGATTAATATTTCAAACACCATTAATTATGTTTATATTAGGAAAATTAAAAATAATTAATTCAATTAAAATCAAAAGATTCAGAAGGTATTTTTGGGTCGTTTCATTTGTATTAGGCGCCATAATCACACCTACATTTGACCCTATTAATCAAACTCTTGTTGCAATACCGATTATTCTTCTATATGAAATTGGATTTATTTTAGTTTGGATTATAAATAGAGGAACTAAGGAAAAATAATATATAATTATTTTTTATTATCTGAAGAGGATATAGATTTATTCTCTGAGTTTGAATCATCACTTTGAGTTTTTCTGAATTCTTTTATAGCTTTACCTAATGAACTTCCAATTTCAGGTAATTTTTTAGCTCCAAATAACAATAAAGCAATACCTAGAATTATTATTAATTCCGTTGGGCCTAAACCAAAAGGCATAAAAACTCCTTAATGTACTAATAAATATATAATACTTAATATTACTTATGAAATCTATACTTTCCTAATAACTCCAACAACTTTTCCTTTAATCAATACATTTTTTGGATCTAATATTATAGGATCATATTTAGGGTTTTCAGAATGTAATTCTACTTTATTATTTCTAAAATAAAATCTTTTTAATGTTACTTCTTCGTTTTGTGGAAGCCATGCTGCAACCATTTCACCATTATTTGCTTCATCTGAGGATTTCATTATAACAATATCATTATTACTTATTAAAGCATCTATCATAGAATCACCCTTAACTCTTAAAGCAAATAAATTTTTTTCTTTGGAAAAATTATTTGGTAATTCAACGTAATCGTCATAATCTTCCCCTGCAACAATTTGTTCCGGATTAACTATCAAAGGTTCCCCTGCTGCAATAGATGACAATATAGGAACTTTTATAAAATTATCATTTATACTATTCAATTTAATTGCTCTAGATATATCTGGTCGTTTATCTAAATAACCTTTATTTTTAAGTGCTTTCAAGTTGTAATCTACCACAGAAGTTGAAGTGATATTGCAACCATTTTGTATTTCCCTAACAGTAGGTGAAATACCAAATTCATTATAATAATCCTGAATAAAAGAAATTATTTTACTTTGTTTCTCATTTAAGTCTGACATAGAAGCGATAATAGCACATATGTTCTAAAATTACAATGTGATTAACTTATTCACTCTTCATTAAATGATTTATTTGCCTTAACAATCTTGATTTTTTTCTGGAAGTATTATTAGAATGCAGTGCATTTTTTTGACTTGCTTTATCTAAAGCAGAAACTGCTTTCTTTCCATATTCTTGCGCTTTTTCTTTATTACCTTCTAAAATAGCTTTCCTAGTCTCAGAAATCATATTTTTAACTTTTGTCCTGTAAGGCTGTTTTTCAGCATATCTTCTTGCAGAAACCCTTGTTGATTTATTAGATGACAATATTTCTCCTTTTAATTCAATCTTTTAACATTTAAAACACTTTTAATATTTTCTATTTTTGTAAAAACCGAATTCAATTGACTCATACTTTTTACATATATATTCAAAGTGATATAACTATTTTCGTCTATATTTTCTGTCATACTTCCGCTAATATTAATTCTTTCATCTGAGAGTAATGAAGTAATATCCTTAAGTAATCCAACGCGATCAATAGCTTCAACATAGATTCTAACAGAATATAAAGTTTCATTTAACCCCCATGAAACACTTATAAATCTATCAATTTCTTTCTCGCTTAAAATATTTGTACATTTTTTATCGTGAACAGTAACTCCTCTGTTTCGAGTTATATATCCAATTATTTCCGTTCCTTTTATCGGTGTACAACATTTTGCTAAACGGGTTAACAAATCTCCCACTCCTAATACATTAATTGAATCAGTTATATTATCAACAAATTCATTTTGGGTTATTTGTTCCGTTTTTGTATCTTTAAGCGAAATATTCTTAACTAAATCTGTAATTGTGATCGACCCATTACCAATATCATTCAACAAATCATCTCCGGAAGCATATTTAGTATTCTCAACCAAAGATTCTAATGAGATATCCAAACCTAATTTCGAGATATTTTTATTTACAAGTGATTTACCTCTTTTAATATTTTCTACCTTCTTTGATTTTCTAAACCAAAGTCTGATTTTCTCTTTTGCAGATGATGTAATAACATATTTTAAATCTGAATTTAACCAGTCTAAATTCGGCCCTTTTTCGCTAGGACTCGTAACAATATCAACTATATCTCCATTATTAAGCTGTTTATTGAGCGTAACTAATTTTTCATTTACTTTAGCACCAATACAAGAATGCCCTATATCTGTATGAATTCTATATGCAAAATCTAAGGGGGTTGATCCTATAGGTAATTCTTTAACTTCACCTTTAGGTGTGAAAACATATACTTGATCATTGAAAATATCGGTTTTAAATGAATCGATAAATTCTTGATCACCTGGTACTTCTCGCTGCCAATCCAATAATTGCCTTAACCAAATCATTTTCTTATCAAAAGTATCATCATCCACAGATCCTTCTTTATATTTCCAATGAGCAGCTACTCCATGTTCAGCATATTCATCCATTTCAGTAGTTCGTATCTGAATTTCTATGGGGTAATTATTATCGCCTCTTACAGATGTGTGAATTGACCTATACATATTATCTTTTGGTCTTGCAATATAATCATCAAATTCCCCTGTCAAAGGTGGCCAAATATTATGTATTTCCCCTAAAGAAATATAACAATCTTTTACATTTTGAACTATTACTCTTATAGCAAATAAATCATAAATTTCATCTATTGTTTTATTTTCTTTTTCATATAATAAAATTTTTCTATAAATACTAAATAAATGCTTAGATCTTCCTTTTACTTCTGCTACTATATCCACTTTTTCTAATTTGTCCTTAAGTAAATTTATTGCCTTGAGAATATATTCATCTCTATTTGTTCTCTTTGAATTAACTAACATTGCAACTCTTTTGTACATAGTAGGGTCTAAATTTCTAAACGCCAAATCTTCTAATCTCCACTTGAAATCCCACATCCCTAATCTATGAGCTAAAGGAGCATAAATTTCCATAGTTTCTTTAGATAATTTAATTTTTCTATCTTGTGGTAAAGGATCTATAGTTTCCATGTTATGTAAACGATCACTAAGTTTAATAAGAACCACTCTAATATCTTCAGCTACTGTCATAAGCATTTTCCTTAAAGTTTGAGCTTCAAGAATAGAATGTGTTTGAACATTTTCCTCCCATCTTATTTCTGATACATTTTCAACTTCTGTTAATTTTGTTACTCCCTGAACTAATGAAGAGATTTCTTCTCCAAATAAATGAATTAAATCAGGTAAAGTCACATCACAATCTTCTATAACATCATGTAAAAGCCCTGCAGCTAAAGTATTATAATCTAAATGTAATTCTGCTAAATATGTTGCTGTTTCAAGTGGATGGGTAATGAATTTATCCCCAGTTAGCCTTGTTTGGTTTCCATGTGCGTTATTAGCAAAATTATATGCTTTTTCAACAATGCTCCATTGTTCAGAATTAAGATATGATTTTGCTATTTTTTTAAAATTTTTATATTGATTATCTAAATTAGTGATTACCATCTATAGAACCACGCACCACTTGAATAAAAAATATCTTATAACTAACATTTATAATAACATTTAAAAAAAATAGGAACTATATATAAATGTTCAAATCAATAAGAGGAACAAAGGATATACTCCCAAATGAACAAAAGTATTGGGAATATTTTAAAACCAATGCATTTGATCTTTCTAGTATATTTGGGTTCAAAAGAATTGATACACCAACTTTTGAATCAACAGATTTATTTCTAAGAGGAATTGGCTTAGATACAGATATTGTTACGAAAGAAACATATTCATTTACAGATAGAGGGGAAAACAATATTACACTTCAACCTGAAGGTACTGCATCTGTATGCAGATCGTATATTGAAAATGGTATGTTTAACCAACCACAACCAATTAAATTATTTTACTTCACTTCCATATTCAGATATGAACGTCCTCAATCTGGAAGATTAAGAGAACATCATCAATTCGGTATAGAAACTATAGGTAGTCATGACCCTGAATTGGATGCTGAAATTATATCTTTTGCATGGACGCTATTAAAAAAAATTGGCTTAACTAATATTAATCTATCAATAAATTCAATTGGAGATATTACAGACAGAAAACAATTTATAACTGAACTAAGCCAATACTATAAAAATTCTGGGTGGGCTAAAAATAATTGTTCTGATTGTATTGAAAGGATATCAACAAATCCTTTGAGAATTTTAGACTGCAAAAATTCAAATTGTAAAAATTATATAAAAAATTCTCCTAATATGATAAGTTTTCTTTCCGAAAAAAATTTGAAACATTTCGAAAATGTAAAGAAATACCTTGAATTAGCTAAAATCAATTATCAAATTAACAATAATCTGGTCAGAGGATTAGATTATTATACTCATACTGTATTTGAAATAATATCAGACAAAGATAAAAGGCAAAATGCTATGGTTGGCGGAGGCAGATATAATGGATTAATTGAAAAAATTGGCGGCAATGAAACACCTGGGGTAGGTTTTGGAATGGGTGTCGAAAGAGTTATAAATGAAATAATTAACAACAAAATTAAATTACCTCAAAAAGAAAATAATTCTATATTATTTACCTATTTAACTAATTCATCAAAATCTAAAGCCATAGAATTTAATATTATTGCAAGAAAAAATAATATAAAATCAGAGTTAGCATTATCCACTAGAAGCTTAAAAGCAAATATGAGATACGCAAATAATTTAAAATTTTCCACAATTGTTATTATTGGTGACTCTGACGAAAAATTGAATTATATTACTTATAAAGAATTAAATAATGGTGATCAAAAAGATATCAATGAAAAAGAATTGATTGATTTAATGACAAATGCCAAATTTAATTAATCAAAATAATAATATGAATGAATCTAAAATAAATACAAAAATAAATGAAATTCTAAAAGAATTTAATGCGATAGAAAAGAGCATATCAAAAAATTCTTCAAATAATTTCGAACAAAACAAGAGCATATTTGAAAAATACTCAGAATTAAAAAAAATTGCTGATATATCCAATGAATATAAAAAATATATTAATCAGAAATCTGACTTAGAACTTATAATCAACGACCCAGAATCAAAAGAACTAAAAGAATTAGCTCAGGAAGAATTAGAAGAGATTGGACTTAAAGTAAATCAATTACGAAAACAACTTATACAAAAATTATTCGAATCAGATAAAGATGATAAAAACAATGTGATTATGGAAATCAGAGCAGGAACAGGAGGAGAGGAAGCTTCATTATTCGCTCAGAATTTATATAGGATGTATACAAGATTCGCACAAAGAAATAAATGGGAAACTAATATCTTAAATTCGAACTTAACAGGATTGGGCGGAATAAAAGAAATAATATTTGAACTACTAGGAGCAAACGTATACAAAAATCTTAAATTTGAAAGCGGAGTGCATAGAGTCCAAAGAATACCAACTACTGAATCAAGCGGAAGAATACATACTTCAGCTGCAACTGTAGCTGTATTACCAGTTCCGGATGAAATAAATATCACTATAGATAACAATGATCTAATAATAGATATATTTCATGCAAGTGGTAACGGCGGGCAAAATGTACAAAAAGTTGCAACAGCAATAAGAATAACTCATGTTCCTACAGGAATTATATCTGTCTGCCAAGATGAAAGGTCTCAATTAAAGAACAAAGAAAAAGCCATGTCAGTTTTACAAGCAAGAATATATGATATGGAAAAAAGAAAAAAACAGGCTGAAAGAGCTAAGGATAGAAAAGATCAAGTTGGATCAGGAGATAGATCAGAAAGGATAAGAACATACAATTTCCCTCAGAAAAGAGTTACAGATCACAGGTCTAAATTTACAAACCATGATATTGAAAAAGTATTAGATGGAGAATTTCAGGATATTATAGATTCTTTAAACAATAACTTTGATGATTAATATAATTGAAAATCCAAGAACTAATTAATCAAAACATACAGATGTTAAAAAAAGCTGGGATTATCGAGCATAACTTAGAATCTGAATTAATTCTAATGCATATATTGAATTGGGAAAAAGCTGTATTAATATCAAATCTTAACCGCAATTTAAATAATAATGAAATCAGCAAAAATAATAAAATTATTGATAAAAGAATAAAAAGAATACCTTTGCCATACATCTTAAACAAAATTCATTTTTTTGGTATTCCATTTTATATCAACAAAAATGTATTAATTCCCAGGCAAGAAACAGAATTGATAATAGAAATAACAAAAAAATTAGCAGTTGAACAACAATATTCTGATTTTAAAATCCTAGAAATTGGAAGTGGGAGTGGGATTATCTCTATTGCCCTTGCAAAAGAATTAAACAATAAAAAAATCGAATATATTTTAACAGATATATCAGGCAAAGCTCTTGAGGTAAGTTTAAAAAATATTGCACAATTAAATAAAAATAAAAATACATTTCATATTATAAAAACAAATCTTGGAAATGGCATAAAAGGTACATATAAATTTATAATCTCAAATCCTCCTTATTTATCAAAAAAGCAAATGGATCATCTTTCACCAGAACTACAATCTGAACCTAGAAATGCATTATATGGAGGGAAAAATGGATATGAATTATCATTAGAATTATTATTGGAGACAAAACAAAAACAAATCAAATTTGAATACATTATTTTAGAAATTAATTCAGAAGCATATTTGGAATTTTTCAATCAAGTAAATATTATTTTCAAAAAACAAAATATTTATTTAATCAAAGATTACACAAAAAATTACAGGTTCATTATAGTATCAACAAAAAACATAGATAAGAAATTAAATGAATATTCTTATTTACGCAATTGAAAAAATTTACCTTCAGTTTTTATCGATGGAGCAACTATCATTTTAGCTTTATGCATATCTTTTATGGAATATGCACCAACAAAACCCATACAATTCTTTAATGCACCCATAAAGTTTTGTGTTCCGTCACTTGTAGATGAAGGTCCATTCAATAAAATATCTAAAGCCCATTTTCTTCCAACAGATACTCTTGTTCCTCTCGGTAAAGCCGGATCAGGGGTAGCCATTCCCCAGTTAAACCCTTTACCTGGAGCTTCTTCTGTCTGAGCTAGTGGAGTCCCAATCATAACAGCATCAGCGCCTGAGGCAAATGATTTACAGAAATCTCCTCCTGTTCTTATACCGCCATCAGTAATAATTGAAACATATCTTCCTGTTTCTTTAAAATAAGTATCCCTGGCCAAAGAGCAATCTATTGTAGCTGTTACCTGAGGAACACCCAGTCCAGTAACTTCTCTAGTTGTGCATGCAGCACCAGGTCCAACACCAACTAATATTGCATCAACACCTGTATTCATAAACTCCAATGCTACGTTATAGCTGACGCAATTACCAACTATGAGTGGAATTTTGATTTGTTTTTTTAAATCTGACATATTCAAACCAGTAATACTTTTAGAAAAATGTCTTGGTGTAGTTACGGTAGATTGGACCACAATTATATCTGCCCCAGCTTCAATTGCGATTGGGCTTAATCTTTTAGTATTAGCAGGAGTAACAGAAACAGCACAAATAGAACTTTTTTCTTTAATTTCTTTCACTCGTTCAGCTACTAAATTTTCATCTATATCTTTTGAATAAATTTTTTGCATAATGGATATCGATTCATTTTCTTTTGCAGAAATAACAGATTCCAAAGGTTCAATATAATCATTATATTTAGTGTATATACCTTCTAAATTTAAAACAGCTAATCCACCTTTAGAATTAAAATTTATTGCAAATTCAGGTGAAACCACTGCATCCATTGCAGAAGCTAAAACTGGGATATCAAATTCTAATTCCTGGATTTTAAATTTAGTATCCGCTAATTCAGGATTAATCGTAAATTCTCCTGGAACGATAGAAACATCATCGTATCCGTATGCGTGATCTAAAAATTTATTACTAATATCCATAATCAATATTATAAAATTTTAATTACAAGAGAGAATAACAAAGCTTTAAACCCCGGTCAACTCTGAAATAATACCAAGTTTTAATATATATAAGAAATCAAAGAATATTATCTAAACCATATACAAACCCATTAAGAGTTTGTATTGATCTTATTGATTCAATAACGCCTTGCATAAATGATTTTCTGTCAATTGAATCATGCCTTAATGTTAAAGTTTCACCCAAACTTCCAAAAACAACTTCATGATGTGCTACATATCCCGGCATTCTTCTACTATGTATATTAATGCCCTCATAATTTGCACCTCTGGCATTTTTAACTGATTCTCGTTCTGGGATATTCTGTGAAAATTTACCATTTTTTTTACCTTTACTAATAGATTCTGCAATTGACATTGCTGTACCAGACGGGGAATCAACTTTATTCTCATGATGCATTTCAGTAACATCAACATAATCATAATAATTTGATATATTTTCAACCGCTTTCATTAACAAATTAGCACCAATTGAAAAATTTGGAACTAAAAAAACAGTAATATTTGAATTAATAGCTATATGCTTAAGTTCATTTATTTGGGGTAGTGTAAATCCGGTAGATCCAATAATTAAATCAACATTATTATCTCTGCATTGCTTTACTATATCCATAGTAACTTCTGAATTAGTAAAATCAACAACAACATCAATATCTTCAGTTAACACTTGGTTTAAATTAAGTACAACATTAACACCTTTATAACTATTTGTTGAAGAAGTAACACTGGGATCAACTCCATGCATAATTTCAATATCATTTGTATCTGATACAGCATCTAATACATAGCTTCCCATACGACCAAGAGCGCCATTCAATATCATTTTTATTTTCTTATTATCAGACATTTAATTCGAAAAATATGTTGTTATAACAAGCAAAACATATTTATTTAGAATCTTCAAGCAAAGCTTTTCTAGATAATGACACTTTTCCGTCAGGGGAAACAGATTTAACCAAAACTTCAACTATATCATTAATTTGTACAACATCTTCTACATTTTTAACTCTATAATTTTCAAGTTCGCTTATATGCACCAAACCATCTTTACTTGGTGTCAATTGTACGAAAGCGCCAAAATCTCTTATACTTACAACCTTTCCTTTTATAATTTCCCCAGCTTTAATCTCTCTGGTAAGGTCTTTAACTTTATTTAACGCTATATCCAATGCAGACGCATCTGCAGAAGATATAGAAACCATACCATCATCATTTATATCAATAACTGCACCACTTTCTTCAGAAATACCTTTTATAGTTTTGCCACCAGGTCCAATTAAAAGTCCTATTTTATCAGGATCAATTTGATACTTGGTTATTCTTGGTGCATCAGGTTTTAATTCTTCTCTTGGGTTTTCAATGATAGAATTAATTGTCTCCAGGATATGTAACCTTCCATTTTTAGCAATATCAAGAGTGGATTTAACTACTTCAAGTGATATAAAATTCAATTTGATATCTAGCTGAATAGCGGTAATGCCATCTTCAGTTCCAGCTACTTTGAAATCCATATCTCCATAATGATCCTCAACTCCTTGAATGTCCAAAAGAACTTCATAATTATTCTCATCTGATATTAATCCCACAGAAATTCCAGCCACAGGTTTTTTTATAGGTACACCTGCATCCATTAATGCCAAAGTAGCAGAACAAACAGTACCCATAGAAGTACTTCCATTTGATTCTAGTACTTCAGATACAATTCTGATGGCATAAGGAAAATCATCAGAATTAGGAAGTACTTGCTCTATTGCTTTTTCTGCCAAAGCTCCATGGCCTATTTCTCTTCTTCCGGGAGATCTCATGGGTCTGGCTTCCCCTACAGAATATGGAGGAAAATTGTAATGTAACATAAATCTTTTTTCTTCAAGAGGAGTCAAAGTATCTAATCTTTGATAATCTCTTGCAGAGCCAAGGGTTACCAAAGATAAAACTTGAGTTTCTCCTCTGGTAAACATACCACTGCCATGTACTTTTGGGATAAGATCAACTGAACCACTCAATTCTCTGATCTCATCGAATTTCCTTCCATCTACTCTTGATTTATTTTCGAGTGTTATTTTCCTAAATACATTAGATTTCAATTTATCTAATTCTTGTTTATAATCTTCATTCTGACCATCGGATTCTTTACCTTCAAAAAATTTTTCAATTTTTTCATTAATAGAAATATCTTTTTCTGATATGTTTAAATCGTTGTTTTTGTAAATATCTAATAATTCAGATTCTAAAGCTTCTATCAGTTCAGAATATTTATATTCATCAAATTCATTAGTTATTTGTAATTTGTCCTTTTCATTTTTAGCAACAAATGATTTTAAATTATCTATAATTTCATTATTTATTTCCTGTGATTTAACAATAGCTTCATACATTAAATCTTCAGAAATTTCTTTTCCTTCGGATTCTATCATTACCACTCCGTCAGTACTTCCTGAAACAAGGAGGTTGAATTCACTTTCATCTAATTGTTCATATGATGGATTTGAAACTAAATCACCATTTATATATCCAATATTTGTTGCTGAAACCGGTCCATTAAATGGGATATCTGAAATAGACAAGGCTAAATTGGCACCAATTAGTCCTAACCATTCTAATGGAGTTGTTAAATCCACTGCCAAAGGTAAAATTACAATTGCCACCTCGTGATGAAAACCATCAGGAAATAAAGGTCTCAAAGTTCTATCAATCAATCTTGCAGCCAAAATTGCTGAAGTGCTTGGCCTTCCTTCCCTTCTAAAAAAGCCTCCTGGTATTTTTCCTCTTGCATATAACTTTTCCTCAAAATCAACAATTAGAGGGAAATAATCTATCCCTGGTCTGGGATTACTCATGGTAGCAGTAATTAATAATACGTTATCTCTGTATCGAACTAAAACAGATCCATTAGCTGCTTTAGCCATATTACCTATTTCAAATGAAATTTCTTCACCATTAATTAAAAATTTATGTTTATCTTCTTGCATCATTACTCCTAAAGAAAAAACGTGACATGCATAGATTTATTTAATAATTAAAAAAAATTAATTATCTTCTTATGCCTAAGGAAGTTAAAATACTTTCATAAATACCAAGATTATCCTTTCGTAAATATGATAAAAATCTTGATCTCTTTCCAACAAGTTTTAACATTCCATGCTTGGAACTATTATCTTTTGGATTTGATCTAAGATGATCCGTAAGTACAGTTATACGATTTGTAAGTTGAGAAATTTGAAATTCAACAGACCCAGTGTCTTTATCGTGCTTCTTGAATACTTCTTTTTTATTCACTTTAAATTTATTTATTTTACTAACAAAATAGATCTTATCACAAAAATCAAATAAATTTAGTATTTATGAAGTATTTATTCTCAAGTAAATTAAACTAAACTAAATGACACATTAGAAATGTACAATTAATTCTATTCTTTATGTTATACTCTCTCACGTTGTTTGGTTTTAACCTTCTATATAATTAATAGGGAGAAAATGTTAATGACTATTTCTGAAAATATTACAAATAATGAAAAAACATTAAAATTAACTGAAATAGGTGTAAAAGAATTATTAGATGCCGGCATCCATTTTGGACATGAAAAAACAAAATGGAACCCTAAAATGAAGACATACATACATTCTTCAAGGAAAGGTATACATATAATTGATATAACTCAAACACTTACAATTTTAAATAATGTTTGTAAATATGTTAAAAATTTAAGTGCCAAAGGTGGTACTATTTTAATGCTTGGGACAAAAAAACAATCTCAATTGACTATTAAATCTGCTGCGGAAAAATCTAACTCCCAATATGTTATTTCTAGATGGTTGGGAGGAACATTAACAAATTTTGAAACTATTAATAAAAGAATAAAACACTTAAATGAACTCGAAAATCAACAAAATAATGAGCAATCAACAATTCCTACAAAAAAAGAACAAACTCAGATAAATAAAAAAATAAATAGGCTCAACAAATTCTTTGAAGGTTTAAAGAAAACTAATAAAATACCAGATTGCTTATATGTCATTGATGTAAAAAAAGAAAAAATTGCTATAAATGAAGCTAATATTCTCAATATCCCTGTCATAGGTTTGGTTGATTCAGATTCAGACCCGACCGGAATAGACTATATTATTCCTGGAAATGATGACTCTACAAAATCAATTAAATTATATTGTGATCTTGTATCACAAGCTGCACTTGATGGAATTTCTATTCAATCTCAAAAAGTTCAAGAAGAAACACAAGATAAAAAAGAGAAACCTCAAAAGGAAACTACTTCTAAAGAAGATAATAAATCCAAAGAATTATCAGATACTCCTAAAACTGATGATGGTAAAGAAATTGAAAAACCACATCAATTTATTATTATTAATCCTAAAGGAGGTTCATCTATTAAATCTGGAGACCAAATATTATTACAATCTTACAGAAACAAATATTGTATGAGCGAAGGTAAT
>CATLOZ010000009.1 GCA_950054395.1 uncultured Chloroflexota bacterium | reverse complement strand
TTGCAATCACAGGAATATTATTATTATCCACATTTTCAAATAATAAAGTTGGTCCGTTTTTTTCAATCATCCGCGTAACAATTTCAGTTATTTCACAATCTGATGAGACCTTTTTATTAATTTTATGTAATTTATTAAAAGATTGTAACCATTCTATATATTCTCTTAAATCTTCAAACATATTAATCCTTTTTTATCTGTGATCTTATTTTATTAGATGCCATGTTAGATTCAAACACTTCCCTTGGAATACCTGTAAACATGTCTTTAATTTGATCAGGAATAAAAACATTGTCTACATTTACAAATTTATTATCAATTGTTCTGCCACCAACCACAAATTTTGTACCAGAATTTTTTAAATATATAAACTGATCTATAATTTTCTTATTATGCATTTCGGAATTGTAATATTTATTATCAAATAACCTAATAAGAGTATCACCTCCAATCAAGAAGTCAGCTCCTTTAAATAAAATTGACTTCCCTAAGAACGTTGCTTCATTAGTTACTAAAAGTTCACTAATAATCTTAAATTGTTTAATCCTTTTAGATATTTCTTCAAACAACAAATCTGGTTTATCAACATTCTTAAAAGATATCTCGAAAATAGGTTTCTTACCGCTAAGATCAATGCCGCATTTCAATAATTCTAAATGTCCTTCATGAATTGGGTTAAAACTACCAGAGAAAATAAGGTATTGCGAATAATCAGTTACATTATTTATTAATGACAACCCAAGATCATAATGTAAATAATTGATTTTATTATTTTGTAATTTCTTAAGATTATCCATTAATTTTTTTTATTTATCAATAATTTTTATATCTGCTAAAGATGGAAATAAATCTTTAGCAACTTTTATTTCAGGATTTAACAAAATATTTAAAACTAAATAACTAATTATATAATCCTGATGTTTACGATTAAGATTATGATCCAAAAAATTAATTTCATAATTTGAGTTTATCTCATACCCAAACAAAGATACAAAACTTCTATCAGAACTTAATTTTCTCCTATTTGTTTGCAAACTTGAAGATACAGCTAATGAAATTAAATTTTCAGGCATATTAATCATTTTAGAATATTTATTAAAATTATTGATTGCTAATTCTCTACAAATATTAGTATTGACATAACTATTACTTTTAAAAGATAATTCTTGATCGATTGCAATAGTTGAATAAGGCATATTTACTGAAATTAAATTATTAGAAATACCTTCTTGATCCATGAACCATTTTACCAATCTATGACATGAACCTAATAACGTAAATACAAACAAATATTTTGATAAAGAAATTTGTTTAGTTATTTTTTGGATTCGAACCTTGGATTTTTCATGAAATTGATCAAAAGTCATGTTTTACCTACCTACAATGATAACAAAACTATTTAATTGACAAACAAACATTACATATAATCTTTTATAAATTAATTATATTCTAAAAGAATACCTATTTAAAATTATGAATATTAATAAAAAGAATAAAAAAACATTAAAACTTGGCTCCAATATTGTAAGAGTGTCAAGATTAGAGTCTATAAAACCCATAAACATAAGCACAAAAAATTTTAATATTACTCATAGTCTATACAATCCACCTCTTGCACTTCTAGCCAGTTATATTTCAATAATACTTATAGGAACAATTCTTCTAATGATACCTCAAGCAGCAAATACTGAAGAAAATCACGGATTATTAACTTCTTTATTCACTGCAACTTCTGCGTTTACTCTTACCGGATTAATAGTACAAAATACAAATCAATTTTGGTCTACATTTGGCCAAATCATAATAATTATACTAATTTTCATTGGTGGAATAGGTTTTATGACATCAACTATTTTTATTCTGAAATTATTTGGACAAAAAATTTCATTGCCACAGCAAATACTACTTAGAGAATCCCTGGCAGATCCAAGATCACTAGGCAAACTACAACTTGGAAATTTAATACCTACAATTAGTATTATTATTTCATATAGCATAATTATACAAATATTTGTAGGTATATTTTTATTCTTAGCATTTTATTCAAACATGAATGCAAAAGAAGCGAT
The DNA here is from genome assembly GCA_950054395.1 of uncultured Chloroflexota bacterium. Lineage (GTDB taxonomy): Bacteria > Chloroflexota > Dehalococcoidia > Lucifugimonadales. Next base: position 31,346 of record CATLOZ010000009.1, on the reverse strand, counting down.
TTGGCAGGCAATATCACATTCTATTTCTTCATTTAATGGGGCTGGATTCTTGTTTTTCAATACGAAAGGATTACTAGGAGGATATGAAAAAAATATTTCTGTATTAACTTTAATGGGAATCAATATCTTTTTTGGAAGTTTGGGCTATTTGATATTTATTGACTTATTTCACAGCTTTAGATGGAAAAAATTATCTCTAAATTCTAAATTAGTAATTTCTTCAACAATTTTTTTGAATTTATTTGGAACGTTGATATTATTTGCTCTGGAATCTCAACCAAATGGAGAATTGGAAAACACTGGAATAATAAATGGTTCCGGACAGTCTCTTTTTAATACTGTAAGCGGAAGAACTGCAGGATTTTCAACGATAGATTTTAATTCAATTCGTATTCCAACAGCTTTATGGTGTTCTGCATTAATGTTTATAGGAGGTGCATCTGCTTCTACTGCAGGGGGTATTAAACTCAATACTATAATGGTTGTTTATTCATTTGTCATCAGCACACTTAAGGGATCTCCGAATACATCTATTTTCAATAGAAAAATACCAGATGAACAAGTAAACAGATGTATCACAATATTAATGATTTCAATTTTAGTAATTTTTCTATTCACTATTATAATTTCTTTAAATGAATCATATGAAATACATAAAATATTTTTTGAAATTTGCTCTGCTTTTGGAACAGTTGGATTGTCTTCAGGTTTCACTCTACAAAGCTCAAATTTCAGTAGGATAATATTAATTATTCTTATGATAATAGGAAGAATTGGCCCATTAACTATGGTGCTTGTTTTAGGAAATAGAAACAAACCTATAATGTACAAAAACGTAGAAGAAAGAGTTACAATAGGTTAATAAAAATATCTAATATTAAATAATTATGAGAAAACAAGTTGCAGTGATAGGAATAGGAAGATTTGGCAGAAGTGTAGCTTCAGCACTTTACAATCTTGGACATGATGTTTTAGCTATCGATAGAAAAGAGGAAAGAGTACAGGATATGCTCGGCAAAGTTACATATCCGGTTTCAGGAGATGCAACAAATGAATTAACTTTAAAGGAGTTGGGTGTTCCATCATATGATGCTGCAATTGTAGCTATTGGTTCTGATACTGTTTCAAGTTTATTGACTTCAGTGTTACTAAGATCGTTAAAAGATAATATGTATATAGTTGCAAGAGCACAAGATGAATTACAAAGTAATGCCTTGAAATTAGTTGGTGTAAATAAAACTGTATTAGCTGAAAATGAAATGGGAGAGCAAATTGCACACAATCTATTTAATCCAAATGTACAAGAATACATGAGCATGAACTCAAAATATGGGATTAGTAAAATCTTAGTTCCTCAACATATACAAGGAAAATCTTTAAAAGATCTAAATATTGGAACTTCAAGAGATAAATATAATTTAACTGCTTTAGGAATAGTAAGATCTAAAAATATCATATTAAATCCTGATGTTAATGAGGTGATAAAAAAAGATGACATCTTACTCATTGCTGGCAACAATGAATTGATTGATAAACTTACAGACTAATTTAAGGATTTAATAAATCAATATATTTAAATTTAGTAAAAATAAATCTAATTATTATAAAGACAAAATACTTGTTGCTGTATCTGGTAACAATATCGATGAGAAATTAGTGCAATGTGCCGATACTTTTTCAAATCCTAAAACTACAATTATTTTAATACATGTAATTATAATCGAAAGATCTTCGCCATTGGATATAGATAATGAAAATTCATATAATAAAGCTGAAAAAACACTGAAATCCTTGGAAAATAAAATAAGAAAAATGCATCCATCTACATTTGGAGAAATAATTCAAGCAAGGCATGCAGGGGCTGCTATTTTGGAAATGGTAAAAATTAATAAACCAAGATTATTAATACTTGGAGCAAATAAAAAAGAAAATGAAAATTTTGATATAGGTGAAAATGCCCAATTTGTACTAAAGAACAATATTTGTCCTACAATATTATATAAAGATCCAAATTTTTAAAATGAATAATTCTCAACAACTTACAAATAAAAATAATTGTATTATTTTCGGGAATTCGGATATTGCTAATTTTATAATTGAATCTTTGTTAAATTCAAATAATAATTACAATATTACCCTTTTGAGCGAAGAGTCATTCAATACTAAATTTAATAATGATATATATATATTAAAAGGGAATATTTACGATCCCAAAATTTTAAATGAATTAGATTTTCCAAATACATCGCTATCTATTTGCTGCTCAAAAGATACCAATTTAAATATACTTACATCTTCTTATATAAAATCATTAAAAGCAGAAAATATTTTTTGTTGCAGCTACGAAACACAATATAATAATTTATTGAATTCTCAAAATATAATCACATTCAATCCATGGAATATACCAACCAAACTTAATTCATACTGGAGGAAATAATTGTATATAGTTATTATAGGTGCAAATAATATTTCAGAGCAGCTAATAGACTGGTACTCAAAATATAATCATGAAATAACCATAGTTGAAAAAAACCTAACCAAATGCCATGAATTTGATCAATTATATGGGCCTATATGCCAACACGGAGATGCAACTGATCTAAATATTCAAAAATCATCTGGAATGGAGCGAGCAGATATTCTAATAGTTGCTACTAAGAATGATAGCACAAACTTTGTAATCAGTTCGCTAGCAAAATCTAATTTCAAGGTAAATACAATTATTAATAGAATTAACAATATGAATTATTCTAAAGCGTTTGAAGAAAATGGATTTGATATTTTAATTAATGTTGAGTCAAGTATATTAAAATCTATAGAACAAGAAACTTCAATATTAGCACCATGGCCAATTGCAAAATTACAAACAAATCCATTAAAAGAAATAATTGGAATAAAAATCAATGACGATTCAAATATACTTGGAAAATCTATAACCGAAATAGAACTTCCAAGTCATTGTCAATTGCTTTTAATAATAAGATCAAATGGCATTACAGATATCCCTTCAGGACATAAAACAATTCATTCAAATGATGAACTTATTGTTTTAATACAGGAAGGAAAAAAAGAAAGTGTGTTAGAATATCTTAGCTAAGGGAATTAACAATGAAAAGTATATCTTATTTAGGGCCTGAGGGATCTTACACGGAGCAAGCAACATTAACAAATTTTAAAAATGAAAAATTATTTCCCATGCCCACAATACCTGCAGTTATCGAATCAGTTCAAGATGATATTACTGATATGGGAGTTGTCCCAATTGAAAATAGTATTGAAGGATCAGTAACTTTCACTCTAGATTCTCTGATTCATGATTATAACGTATATATAAATGGAGAAATAATGCTTAATATTTCTCATTCATTAATAACAAATAAAAGTAAAATATTAGATAACATTAAAAAAATTTACTCTCATCATCAGGCTTTAGCTCAGTGTAGAGTGTATCTATCAGAAAAATTACCTCAAGCAGATCTCATTCCTTCTTCCAGTACATCAGCAGCAATTTTTGATTTAATCAAAGATCCGGAAAATTCAGGGGCCATAGCTCATACAAGAAATGCTAAAAAACATAATTTAAATATTATTGAAGAAAATATACAAGACGAAATGAATAACATAACAAGGTTTGCAATATTATCAAAAAGCAAAACAAATCCCACTCAAAATGATAAAACTTCATTTTGTTTTGATTTTAAACATTCAGATAAACCTGGTCAATTAATTAATGTAATGAGTCAATTTTCTGACAACAATATAAATATCTCTAAAATTGAATCTAGGCCCTCAAAAAAGCAATTAGGCAAATATATTTTTTGGATGGATATTGATGGTCATTTAAAAGACAATAATTTAAATGAAATTTTTAATAAAATCAAAAAAATAACCAATACACTGAAAATTATTGGTTCATATAAAAAATCTACAAACGTACATTAATTAATCGTCAGAATTTTGCTTGTTATTTTTTCTGTTAATCAATCTTTCAATTTCATCGAAAATATCTTTAGAAGGTTCAATCCCAAGATTATCCAAGTATTTACGTAAAGCTTCTAATATATTTAAAGATGCATCTCGCATATTCATAGCAAATAATTTCAATCTCTCATTCTCTGTAAGTTCTGTTTGCTTTAATTTCCTAACTAACTTTGGGCCTAAATACATTCCTAATGCAAATCCTAAAAATAGATTGCCAAAGCCTTTTTTATTTTTATTTTGAGCCATTATTTTTTCTCCTTATTTTATCAGTAGCAGTTTTAGTTGTTTTTTTTGCAGTTTTAGTTGCTTTATCCACATTAATTGATTTTAATGATTTTGTTATAAAATCAATAGTCTTAGAATTAATCTTATCAATTGGGGAAATCACATACCCAAATAAAGACCATAATTTTCGAGAATTTTCAATTAAAGAATCAATTTTAGTCATAATTCTATTTAATCTAATATACCCAAAAACAGCTAAGGCAGCTAATAAGAGGATAAATGCAATTAATATTATATCTCTTAAAACAGCAGTTATTTCTACCATATATAATCCCTTGATAATTAAGGTTTAACCAATATCCTTAGATTTCCATCCTCATCAGTATGCTGATTCATAATACTATGATTATCATTTTTTGCCCATAAAAATACATCATATGTATTTAATTTATCGGGAATAATCACTTCCACTATAGAAGTTTTATCTAAATTAATTTGTTCAGATAAAGCCGCAATAATACCAGCGCATGATTTACCTTTACCATCTATGACAACCTCTCCTTTGAAATTGCGAGATGTTTTATTTGAAACTTTATCCACGGAAATATTTTCAGAAAATTTCAATCCTTCTGATTTCCTTCTGTCTAGCTCAGATTTAAAATGATTCACAGCTTCCCAATATACTCCTTCATCTCGATCACCTTTAGAGCATACAGCTCCTCTAACGCCTACTATATCTGGATTAATTCTTGCCAATTCATCTAAATCACTCAATTTCAAATGTCCTGACAAAGCAGTACTCAATCCTCTGGATTTAGCAGACATAACCATATCTTTTAATTCTGACTCAGAAATAAAATCAAAAAGATTTCTCCCGTCTTTTACAAGAGTGTCAATTAAAAACCCATCACATTTACCTTCTACTGACAAATCAACCATTAATGAAGGGTTCAAGCCGCCTTCATAAATCAAATTGTCAGCAAATAAAGAACCAATTAACATAGTGTTAGATCCTTCCAAAGCTTCTCTACAAGCTAACAAAGTTTCTAATGCAAAACTATATTCTGTTTTCATAAATCCAACTTTAACCGATGTTGCTTTTAAAAGACCTGCAGCATGAACAGCCATAGCCACTGTCCCAATTTGATCAGGGACAACACCCAAAGTCAGACTAGAATGTATGGGATCAGGAGCAATTTTTTTAACTTCTTTAAATATATTTGGATGAGCAGATCCTACTAAAGCTTCTTGCAAATTTTTAACATCAACTATATCTGCTCCGCCTTTAATAGCCTGTTTTGCTTCTTCTACATTTTGAACACTAACTAATAGTAACATTTCAAACCTCTATTTAAACTTCTAGTGAAATATTTAATTTCCCCAATTTAATCAATTCATCTTTTAAATCTTTTTTATCATCATCAGATAAATCTATAACAGGTAATCTAGGGCATCCACTACTCATTCCTACTAATTCCCCCCAATACTTACATAAAGCAACAGGCAATACACCTCCTGCATCTGAAACTGTCTTTCCCCACCATTTATCAGAAATATTTTTAATATTTCTGATTTCATTTTCATAAAGATTATTATCAATAATTCCCTTTGTTGCCTTATTTATAAACTTTACATAACTATTATTGTCAGGTGTATCAAATCTCCAATCAGAAGTATTAGCAAACATAACTTGTTGCTGAAAGCCTTGTTTATTCCCTTCCCAAAATATCCATTCATCTGGTGTACTAATAATTGCTTTAGTACCTAATTCCAAATGTGATGCAATAGAAATTTCCTTATTAAAGCTGGCTTCTTTAACTCCAACTACATTTTCTATTTCTACAATACTATTTAGATCATTAGAATTTAAAATTGTTCCAAATTGAGGAGAATTATAATACATAATTGCAAGATCTGTATTCTGTGCTATATATTTAATGAATTCAATAACTTGATCAGATTTACGAGTGGCAAAATATGGAGCTCCTATTATTAATAATTCATAATCTAATGATTTAGCGGAATCCATTAACTCAAAAATATCCTTTATTGAAGTATGGCTTACATGAGCTGCAACAGGCCAATCTTGAGCCTGGTCTTTAACAATAAACATTAATTTTTTTCTTTCGCTGGTAGACAAACTCCAAAACTCTCCCATACCCCAAGAACACCCAGCTCCATTCGTTCCTAAACTTTTAATATATTCAATATTATCACGCAAACCTTCTTCATCTATTAAGCCATTTTCATCAAAGGGTGTAACTAAAGTTGACCATTGTCCGACTAAAAAAGATCTTGCCCATTCTTTTGCTTCATTTTTCGTATAATTTTTCATGAGTGGAATTATTCTTTAATACTAAATCTCTAAATCAATATATATTTTACATTAGATAACTATAATAAATAAGTACCTGTGTTTATTTAACTAATTAAGCTTTCCTTCCATTTGTTCTTTAATTATTTTAACTTTTTTAAATAACAATTTATTTTTATTAAATCTATCAAAATTATCAACAACATAATATTCTGCCATTTTTCTTGATAATTCTTGAGTATCTTTATCCCGAATCAAATCAGCAACCTTAAATAAAGGTACTCCACTTTGCCTTGTATGTGTTATATCTCCCTCACCTCTGATTTTCAAATCTTCATTAGCTAATTCAAAACCGCTAGACATTCTCTCAAATATTTTCAATCTTTCTTTTGTATGTTCGTTTTGATTTCCTGAAACTAAAATACAAAATCCTTCATATTTTCCTCTTCCTACTCTTCCTCGTAATTGATGTAATTGAGACAATCCAAATCTATCAGCACTTTGAATCATTATTACGCTGGCATTAGGGACATCAACCCCAACTTCGATAACAGTTGTACTCACTAATATATCTATATCGGCATTTCTAAATTTTTTCATTACTTCTTCTTTTAAATTTAAATTTAATCTTCCATGTAATAACCCAATATTGTAATCAGGAAAAATATTATTCTGTAAATTCGAATATACTTCCTCTGCAGAAGAAGAATTTAATTTTTCAGATTCTTCAATCAAAGGACAAATAACAATTGCCTGTCTACCTTTATGAATTTCATTGTTTAAATGATTATATGCTGCTTTAATTCTATCTGGTGATATTAATTTCGTTTTAACATTCCTCTCTCCAAAGGGCATTTCATTTATTTCAGATAAATCCAAATCACCATAAGCCGTTAATGCCAAAGTTCTTGGAATAGGTGTTGCTGACATAGTTAAACTATGTGGATAATATTTTTCAGTACTTTTTATTGCAGCTCTTTGTAATACTCCAAATCTATGTTGTTCATCAATTATACTAAGTCCTAAATCAGGAATTTTAATATTATCTTGTATTAAAGTATGAGTACCGATCAGAAAATCATAAACTCCTTCATTAATTGATTCTTTCATCTCGTGTTTAATCTTCTCGGGCATACTACCTAAAAATAACCCTATAGAAATTTCTTTAGATAAACCTTTTATTTTTAACTTGGAGTGAAAAGGGGTTATCTTTGTAACATTATCAAACATTTCTAATGTACTAATATAATGTTGTTCCGCCAAAATTTCAGTTGGCGCCATAATTGCCGATTTGTAATTTGATTCAATGACCGCGAGAGCCGAAACCACAGCCACTAATGTTTTCCCACTTCCCACTTCGCCTTGCAAAAGCCTTGCCATTGGAACAGTATTATTTAAGTCTTTTGCAATTTCCCTTATGACATCTAATTGCGATTGTGTTGGAGTAAATGAAAGTGATTGGAAAAAACTATCAATAAAATCCCAAGAAACTCTGATTTTATATGAATTTTTTAATTCATTATATTCTTTTCTTTTTAATAGCCATGCACATTGATGAATAAAAAATTCATCAAATACAATTCTTTTTCTAGCACTGTTATAATCTTCTAAAGTTTCAGGATAATGATATTGTTTTATAGCTTTTTTTAATTCAATCAAATTTGCTTTATCAATAATTTCCTTAGGTAAATAATCTTCAACACTATCTCCCATCAAATTGACAGCTTTTCTTACTAAGCTTCTTAAACTTCTTTGATGTATTTGCCCTGCCAAAGGATATACAGGGACAAATCTTCCAACATGGGTTAGGTCAGATTGATCATTAAACTCATTATTTCCTATTATTTCATATTCAAAATTGCCTGAAAATAAAAGTGTACCTCGGAAAATATTAACTTTGCCACTGATGATAACTTGAACACCAGGTTTTAATTGATTTACTAACCAACTCCTTCCAAACCACTGAACTTTCACATTCCCTGTATCATCACCTAAGATTCCAATTGTTGCATTTACGCCATTTCTATATCTTGCAGTTTTAGCTTCCCATACTTTTAAAACAACAGTTTGCACTTCTCCAGGTATTAAATCTTGTACTTTTTTTACATCATTAAAATCCCGATGTCTTCTAGGGAAATAATTAATTAAATCTTCTAAATCTTTTACCCGCAATTTCTCAAACATAGATAATATTTTTTTAGAAACCCTACCCAATAATTTAATGTCAGATTTTAATGTTAACTCTTTATTAGTATTGGTAGTTCTTTTTGTTAATGATTGATTATTTGTGATCTTAGTTTCAGTAAGCTTATTTTTTTTAAAATTGTCTATCTCTTTAATGAACCTGTCACAAAATAATTTTCTCAATTTATTATTGGCATTAGAATATAATGGCCTTTTACCAAATTTATCTTCTAAAATGCGAATAATGGGAACAAAATACACTATATTTTTTTCAATATATTCATCCAAACCTCCACCAGAAACCGAGGTATTGCTATAATCATTTGAAATTTCAAGATTCAAAATTCTTTCAAATATTGTTAAATTTTCAAATATTAAGTTTTTATCATGATTATTTTGATAGGAATTCATTCAATTTGTTTTATTATTCAATTACTACCCAAGCTTCAATATTAGATTGTCCACCATATTGAAATTCCATCTCAATAAAACTAAAACGATCAATTAATTTATTTTCTAATTCGCTTTGATTTTCATTGCTATGATCACCCCAATATACAGTGATAAGGCTATCTGAGTCTGATTCCATATGTGATATTGTTTTTTCAATAGATTTAATTAATGAGGTTTCTGCAAATAAAATTGCATCATTAATTACAACTATGTATTCACCTTCTTTATACTCAATATTATTCATAACTCCAGATCTCGATGCCAAACTAATTGCCCCAAATATCATATCATTCGTATAATTCTCTAAATTTAAAATATTAGTATTTAGATCCAATTCGTTATTGTAAGGCATCATAGATGCCAAACCTTCTGGTATAGATTTAGTATTAAGAACAGATACATTTTTCAATGATTCTTCAGCAGCTAAATTACAAGCCATAATTGCATTTTTTTCGTTGGGTAAGATTATTACATGATCAGTTTGACATTCATCAATAGAATTCAAAATTTCCTCCACACTTGGATTTAATGTTTTCTCACATTTTACAATTTTATCTATCCCTAAATTAATAAATAAATCGTTAAACCCATTACCATTAGAAATAGCGATTATAGAACATATTTGTTTTTCGTTAAATTCAACTTCTGAGTCATTAACAAATTCTTGAAATTGTTTATCCATATTTTCAATATTAATTTCCATTAATTCCCCATATTGTATACACGCAGACAAAATTTTACCTGGATCCTCTGAATGAGTATGAATTTTAATGTAATTTTCTATTCCGGTTATAATTGTAGAACCTCCATATTCATTGACAGCAAATTCTATTTCTTCCCGAGAAACATCCGCCCCATTAACAACTAGTTGCACACAATAACCCCACTCATCCTCAGCATGCTCCTGGACATATTTTTTGATATTTAATCCTTTACTAGATTGTCCAGGCTTATTCATAATTTGATCAATGTCTGGTTTTTCATCCAACATATAACTTTTCATTGCTTCAAAAATAATTAATAATCCCTGACCCCCAGCATCAACTACATCTGCTTGCTTAAGTACCTCTAACATATTAGGAGTATCTTTTAAAACTTCTCCAACATATTCGCATACTAAAGGTAAAACATCATTAAATGAATCATTATTATTTCTAACATTATTCCATGCTTCTGAAACCGATTTAATAATAGTTAACATGGTTCCTTCAACAGGGTTGCTAACTGATTCATAACTTGCCTCAACAGCGCTATCTAATGAATGTCCAAATTCTTTAACATCACACTTATTAAGTTTGTCAAAGCCTTTTGACAATCCATATAATATTTGTCCTAAAATAACACCACTATTCCCTCTTCCACCCAAAACAGCATTTTTAGCAATTTTTTTACTTACAATATCAATATTTTGATCTTTAATTGTATTGAGATTTTTTAACGCAGATTCCAAGGTCAAATACATATTAGTTCCTGTATCTCCATCAGGCACAGGGAAAACATTTAACTGATTAATTTGATCTTTAGTATTAAAAATTAAATCTTTAGCAAGAAACAAGATCTTAACAAAATCTGTTCCATTTATTGTTTTTATATTATTCATTTATCTGATTGAATATAAATGACAAAATCATTATAGAATGATAGAATAATCCTGCTATTTTAGTAACATTATAAGTAATATAACATATATTTATAATTAATATTTATTACATAACTTAAAGGTAATTATGGCAAAGTGTGAATTAACAGGAAAAATACCACAATCTGGTAACAATGTAAGTCATGCAAAAAATAGAAACAAACGTAAGTTCAAGCCGAATTTACAAAAAATTTCTTTTTGGAGTTCGAAACTAAATAAAAAAATTAGTATAACTGCTGCCACTAGTGCAATAAGAGATGTAGATAAAGTAGGGAGCTTTGATGTTTATTTAATCAAAGCCAATAATTCCTATTTATCCAATAAATTACAAAAAGTCCAAAAAGAAATAATTAGTAATTCATAATAAAGAATTAATCATTTAATAGTTTTCTGAGGACAAATTGTAGTATTCCTCCATTAACATAATAATTCACTTCAGCATTAGTATCAATTCTTGATTTCAGAGTTATTTTTTTAATATCTTTTGAGTCAGGATTTTTGATAGTCATTTGGAATGAACTAGATGGAGTTTTTACATCTTCAATATTTTCAATTGATAAAATTGTATCTCCATTCATTTTTAATAAATTAAAATCTTCTCCATTAACAAATTCAACAGGCAATATCCCCATTCCAATCAAATTAGATCTGTGAATTCTCTCAAAGCTTTTAGCAATCACTAATTTTACCCCTAATAAATAAGGCCCTTTTGCAGCCCAATCTCTTGAACTACCACTTCCATATTCATCTCCAGCAATAATAACCAAAGGAGTATTATCTTCTTTATATTTCTCTGAAGCTTCATAAATACTCATAATCTCATTAGAAGGAAAATGAATAGTATAACCGCCTTCTTTTTCCGAAGTTAACAAATTTCTAAGCCTGATATTTGCAAAAGTTCCTCGTACTAGAACATTTTCATTCCCTCTTCTGGATCCATATGTATTAAAGTCTATTGGGGAGATATCATTCATTTCTAAAAATTCAGAAGCAGGGGAATCTTTACTTATGTTCCCAGCAGGAGAAATATGATCCGTTGTAATACTATCTCCTAACACAACTAAAATTCTTGCATTTTTTATTTCCGACATTTCTGGTAACTCTTTTTTAAAATCATTAAAAATTGACAATGGTTGGATATAGGTTGAAGATTTATCCCATTTATAAATACTACCATCAGGAATACTTAGATTTTTCCAATTATCATCACCTTCAAAAACTTTACTATATCTAGCTTTAAACATTGAAGGGTTAAGAGAATGATTAACAATAGAATAAATTTCTTCTTTTTCTGGCCATAAATCTTCTAAAAACACTTCTTCTCCATTTTGCCCTATCCCAATCGGATCAGTATCAAAATTAATATTCAGAGTGCCAGCTATAGCATAGGCAACAACTAATATAGGAGATGCTAAATAATTAGCCTTGACCTGTTGATGAATTCTTGCTTCAAAATTTCTATTTCCACTAAGTACTGCACAAGTTACTAAATTCTCATCATTAATTTTATTAGAAACTTTTTCAGGCAAAGGGCCACTGTTACCAATGCATGTTGTGCATCCATGTCCAACAATATGAAAACCTAATTTTTCCAATGGGTCTATCAAATCAGCTTTAAGTAAATAATCATCAACAACTTGCGAACCTGGCGCCAAGCTTGTTTTAACCCATGGCCTTGAATTCAATCCTTTTCTTACAGCATTACGAGCTAATATTCCTGCTCCAACCATAACATCAGGATTAGAAGTATTAGTACAACTAGTAATTGCAGCTATGACTACAGATCCATGATCAAGTTCATTAGAATTTGTAATCGATTGTCCTGTATCAGCCAAGAATGTATTGAAATTAGATTTCACTTCGGATAATTTTACTTTATCTTGAGGTCTTTTAGGACCTGCCATACTTAGTTCTATTTCATCTAGATTAATCGTAATTGTACTATTATATTCCCTGGTATCTTGATTAGATCTAAATAAACCTTGAGATTTTGAATACTGTTCTATTAAATTAATTTGATCATTTGTCCTTCCAGTCAATTCTAAATAATCTAATGTTTTAGAATCCACAGGAAATAATGATGCAGTAGCACCATATTCAGGCGCCATATTAGAAATTGTTGCTCTATCTGGTAAAGATAATGAATTTAAACTTTCACCATAAAATTCAACCATTTTACCAACTACTCCATAACTTCTTAATTTTTGTGTTATAGATAACACAAGATCAGTAGCTGTTGCTTTTGCTGATAATTTCCCTGTTAAATTAACACCAACAACAGGTGGTATCTTCATATACACTGGTTGCCCAACCATGACAGATTCTGCTTCTATCCCGCCTACACCCCATGCTAAAACACCTAATGCACTAATCATTGGAGTATGAGAATCTGTTCCAATTAATGTGTCAGGAAAAACCAATGAAATATTATCATAATCCCTAAAAGAAATCACAGAGGATAAAAATTCTAAGTTTACTTGATGAACGATACCTGCACCAGGGGGGACAACTTTCACATTATCAAAAGAATTCTGAGCCCATTTCAATAAAGAATATCTTTCTTTGTTTCTTTCATACTCTTTATTAACATTATTCATGAAAGCATTTTTTGTTCCAAAATAATCAACTTGAACACTATGGTCAATAACCAAATCAACCGGAACCATTGGATTAACTTTTGATGGATCTCCATTATTAGTTAACATTGCATCTCTCATGCTAGCTAAATCAACTATTGTAGGAACTCCAGTAAAATCCTGCAAAAGAACTCTTGATGGAAAATAAGGGACTTCTTCTGAATTATCAAAATCATTCCATAATTTCAATTTATTAATATCAAAATCTTCGTTGCTATCTAAACTAGTATTTCGAATCACACTTTCAACCATAATCCTCACAGCATTTGGCATTTTATCAACACTTATACCAGGATTTGATTGAGCTAATTTTTTAAGACTACAAAAATAATAATCTCCTGATGATGTTTTAATACTATCTCTTATATTAAATTTATCAACAAATCTCATTTATTCATTTCTATTTTTCTAAATTAAAATATTTATAATTTTTATCTATATATTCTTCTTCATCTTTAGGAACATCTTCTTCAGCATATATCGCTTCTACAGGACAAACTGGCTCACATGCTGCACAATCGATACATTCTTCTGGATTAATATAATATTGATCATCATTATCAGTGGTATATATACAATCAACAGGACAAACATCTACACATGATCCGTCTTTTAGTCCAACGCAAGTTTTACTAATTATATAAGTCATAATTTACCTTAAAAGTTTATTAGATATCTTAATAGTATATTTAGTTTAATATGCTTACAATATATTTTTAATCATTATTTTATTTATTATGAAAATTAATAATAATAGCAAAATTGTTTTATTAATTGATGGACATTATTTAATGTTTAGATCATGGTTTGGAATCCCCAATCCGATGATAAATAATAATGGAATTGAGGTTAGAGCAATATATGGCTTTTTCAATACTACCTTCAGGTTACTCAATACTTTAAATCCTACTCATCTAGCTTTTGTTTTCGATCCGAAAGGCCCAACATTTAGAAATGAATTATACAATGAATACAAGGCTAACAGATCTGAGACTCCAGAAGAATTAAAAAAACAATTAGAAATAATCACAACAAAATTACCTTCAACAAATATAAAAAGCATTATTGTAAATAATTACGAAGCAGATGATGTACTAGGCACAATTGGAAAAACATTAGGTGTTGGAAACACAAAAGTATTAATTTACTCAGGTGATTCAGATTTACACCAATTAATTGATGATAATATTCACATAATAACCACATCAAGAAATGGCGAAATTATAGAATACAATAAAAATTTAATCAACGAAGTGTATGATGGATTGAATCCAAATCAAATAGTTGATTTCAAATCTCTGACGGGTGATAGTTCAGACAATATCCCAGGCATACCAGGAGTCGGAAAAAAAACTGCTATAAAATTATTAAATGAATTCAAAACTCTAGATTCACTCTCAGAAAATCTTAATTTAATAAAACAAGAAAAATTAAAAAATAATTTACTGGAAAATTTTAATAATTCAATAAAAGCTAAACAATTAATTGAACTTTATCTGGAAGTCCCTGTTGAAATTAATTTAAATGATATTGAAATAAATAATATAAACAATGAAAGTTTAATTTCATTTTTAAAAGAATTAAATTTCAATTCACTAATAAAAAGACTAGAAAAAATAAATATCTCAGATTCATTTGGTTCAAATAATGATAACAAAAACGATGGAGATAAAATTACAAATAAATATAAAAACGATGAAGATGAAATTACTAATGCGAGCAATAACGATGAAAATGAAATTACATTTGAAGTAATAAATTCAATTTCAAAATTAAATGATCTGATTGAAATACTATTACAAAAAAAGGAATTTGCAATAGATACTGAAACATCAAGTCTAGACGTAATGAACAATGAATTAGTTGGAATATCTTTTTCATACGGTGAATCAACCGGTTATTATCTTCCATTCAACCATGTGAAAGAAAATAATCTACCATTAAAAGAATCTTTGGAATTATTAAAACCAATATTAGAATCAAGTGAAATTTTAAAAATAGCTCATAATATCAACTTTGATTTTTCAGTACTAAATACTACATATATAAACCATAATATAACAATAAATATTAAAAATTTTAATTTTGACACATTAATAGCTGCCAATCTTCTAGGGTATAGAAATATAGGATTAAAAGAACTAGTAAAAGATTTATTTAATATAGATTTAGAACCAATCACAAATATTATAGGGAAAGGTAAATCTCAAATAAGCATTGGCGAAAAACCAGTCAATGAAATAGCTAAGTATGCTATTAACGATGCATACTTCACATACAAATTGAAACAAAAATTCGACAATGAATTATCAAATAATAATTTGAATAAATTGTTTGATGAACTTGAAATAAAGCTAATACCAATATTAATTCAAATGCAAAGTGAGGGAATGCCAATTAATTTAAATCTATTAAATAAATTGCAAAACGAATTTTTAAATAAAATCAATACAATTGAAAACAATACTAAATCTTTAATTCAGGAAGAAATTAATTTAAATTCACCACTGCAACTAAGTAAAATTTTATTTGAAAAATTAAATTTATCTACGGAAAACATAAAAAAAACCAAATTAGGTTACTCTACTGGAGCAGAATCGATAACAGAATTAATAAATGGATTAACATACAAATTTAAAGAATCTGAATCATTCAACCTCAGTTTTGAAGACAATACCAAAATACAATTTTTAAATTACATTCAGGAATACAGAGAAATTTCAAAACTTTTATCCACCTATGTAATGACATTACCAAAATTGTTAAATCCCAAAACAAACAGGATTCATACAAAATTTAATCAAGCTGGAACAACAACAGGAAGATTATCCAGCAGCGATCCAAATCTTCAAAACATCCCAAAAAGAACCAATTATGGAAAACTAGTCAGATCATCATTTGCGGTACAGGAAGAAGACAATGAATTTGTATCTGCTGATTATTCACAAATAGAATTAAGGGTATTAGCTCATTTTTCTGGAGATCCCAATCTCAAAAATGCATTTATGAAAGGAGAAGATATTCATAATTTTACAGCTGCTACCATGTATGAATGTGATTTAACCAATGTAAATGATGAAATGAGAAGAATAGCTAAAATATTAAATTTCGGAGTTTTATACGGACTAAGCGCTTATGGCATTTCAAGACAAACTAACCTATCAATTCAAAAAGGTAAGGAATTTATAGAGTTGTATTTTCAAAGATTTGAAAAAATTAAAGATTATATAGAAAAAACCAAAGAAGAAATATACTACAAAGGGTACGTAGAAACATTATTTGGAAGAAAAAGATATATTGACGAAATAAAATCAAATGATAAACGAATAAGAGCTCATGGGGAGCGTATGGCAATTAATATGCCAATTCAAGGTACCGCTGCAGAAATAATTAAAATTGCAATGATAAATATAAATAATTCAAGTGATTACCAAAATATACAAACAAAAATGCTTTTACAAATACATGATGAATTGATTTTTGAATGTGATAAAAATCAATCAAAAGATCTTTCAAATATACTTAGTAAAATCATGCCCAATGTAGTAGAATTAAATGTTCCATTAACCATTAATATACAAAAAGGTCAAAACTTAGGCGAAATGAGTTAATTAAACATATAGGAGAAATAGATGAGTATAGATATTAAACCCGGAAATACACTGATTAAATCAGTAAATTTATATACTAATAGAATGAGGAAATCTAGGAAAGAAACTATAAAAAACGATCTTTCTTCTTTTATTCAATGGCTAACTATAAGTCTTGAAAATAAATCATATGATGAAAATACCAATCTAGAGAATATTAATCTTAATATCATCGAACCTTTCTTTATTGAGCAATACGTAAAAATAACTAACTTAAAACATTCAAATCAAAATGCTTCTAAAAAATTAACTGTCGCAAGAGATTATTTAAATTATATTCATACTGAAGGTTTTACTGAATCAAATCTTGGGAATCATATAAGAAATAAAAAAGGTCGAAGAAGTGGATCAGTATCGCTAAAATCAAAAGTACATGAGGGCGATTTTGTTGAAATTTCCAAAGAATACCACGATTCATTAGAAAAAGAATTAAATGTAAAATATAAAGAAAGAGAAGATGTGGTTGTTGATATTAATAAAGCTGCAGCAGATAAAGATTTCAGAGAAAATGCACCATTAGAAGCTGCAAGAGAAAAACAAGGGTTAATTGAATCTCAAATTAAAACCATAGAAGAAACATTGAGGAAGTCAGTTATATTTAACACAAAAAGAAGTAATAAGAAAAATAAAATTGCACAAATAGGATCTAAAGTAACACTGGAAAAAGAAAACAAAAGAACTAAAATTAATCTTGTAGCTTCACCTGAGGCAGATGTTAATTTATCTAAAATATCTCTTGAGTCTCCACTTGGAAAAGCCCTCCTGGGGAAAGGTGAAAACGATCATGTTACAATATCAGCACCGGCAGGTGAAATAAAATACAAAATAGTCAAAGTAACTTAACTGATTTTTACTGTCATAGTGGCTAATAAATAATTATTGCAATAATTTAAGACCTTTAAGTAATTAATTTAATTACTTTATTTAGAATAAGTTCTGTAATTTCTTCTTGTTTTGATTCGCAATAAATTCTAACAACATTTTCTGTGCCTGAAATTCTTACTAAAAACCATGAACCATCATTATAGACATGTTTAATTCCATCAATATCAGTTGAATAACTTAAACCAAAATTATATATTTCTTTTGGTTTAATATTCATAATATTATTATTAATTTCTTTCCTTCTATTGATATCAAAATCTATATCTTTTCTAACGAAACACCTATCTCCTACTAATGTTTTTATTTCATCTAAAATTTTACTTATTGATAATCCTGTTTGCCTAATTAAATCTAAAATATAAATACTATTAATAATTCCATCTCTATCAGGGAATTGATCAGAACCAAATCCTCCGCTTTCTTCTCCTGCAAACATGACTTTTTTTTGATTGAGAAATTTACTTAGATATTTAAAACCTATAGGTGTCTCTAAAACAGGAACATTATAATTTGCAGATAATGTATCAATAGTATGACTTACAGACAAAGATCTAGCAACAGCATCTCTTTTACCATTAATTTCAAACATGTAATATAGAAGTAACAAAAAGATTTCGTATGTTTCTAAAACTTTGCCATTTTCATCTATAATCCCCAATCTATCTCCATCAGCATCAAAAGCAAATCCCACTTCATATTTTTCTTTTTTCATTTTTTCAGAAATTTTCTTTAAATTTATTTTAATGGGTTCAGGTCTGATGATATCTGGGAAATTAGGATTGATATAATTATTAATAGAATCAACAATTATCGAAGAATTACTATCATCCAGCAAAGATTCCAAATATCCCAAAGTAGTCCCATACATATTATCATTGAGTATTCTAATATCAGATTTTCTAATTTCAGAAATAGGCAATTTACTTCTAATAAGTTCCAAGTAGCCATCCTTAGGGCTTATTTCTGTTAACAAACCCTTTAATTTACCTGAATATAATTTAATAATTTCATCCTTAGATCGAGCATTTGATTTTTTTTCAATTAAATTTAACTCTTCTTTATCTAAAGACAAACCTTCTGAATTTCTTAACTTTATCCCATTCCATTTCCAATCATTATGACTTGCAGTAATAATTATTCCCATATCACAACCACGAGATATTACTTCACTTGTAATAACAGGAGTAGGAGTTGGTTCAGTAACTAAATATGTATCTATACCAACACTTAAAAATATATTTGAAATTTGAATGGCAAATTCTTTTGATCCAAATCTCGTATCATAACCAACAATAACACCTCTTTCATTAATTAAAGATTCTTTAATATATGAAGCAATAGACCATCCACAAATTCCAACATTTTGATAAGTAAAATCGTCTGCTATCAATCCACGCCACCCATCGGTACCAAAAGTTATTTTCTTCATAAATATAATTCCATAAATTATTGTAAATATATTAATATTATAATCTTGATCTTATATCTTCCATTTTATTAATTTGTTCCCAAGGCAAATCTAAATCAGGTCTTCCAAAATGTCCATAAGAACTAGTGGAGTGATATATTGGTCGCCTCAAATTCAATTGTTCAATTATGGCAGCCGGCCTTAAATCAAAAACATCATTAATAATATCAATAATTTTATCATATGAAATTTTACTAGTCCCAAAAGTTTCTACAGAAACAGATACGGGTTCAGCCATACCTATGGCATAAGCAATTTGAATTTCACATAAATCTGATACTCTGGCGGCAACTAAATTTTTTGCTACCCATCTTGCTGCATAAGCACCTGATCGATCAACTTTGGTAGGATCTTTTCCTGAAAAAGCACCTCCACCATGCCTGGCAAAGCCCCCATAAGTATCTACTAAAATTTTTCGTCCAGTCAATCCAGTATCTCCATTTGGACCACCTATTACGAATCGACCAGAAGGATTAACATAAATCTTTGTATTGGAATCTAATAAAGATTTATCAATTATAGGTTTGATAACATAGTTACTTATATCATTATAAATATCTGATTGAGAAATATCAGGAGCATGTTGAGTGCTTACTACAACAGTATCTATACGCTTAGGTTTCCCCATTGAATATTCAACTGTAACTTGAGATTTACCATCTGGTCGTAAATAATTAAGAGTATTATCTCTACGTACATTAGATAATTGTTGAACTAATTTATGGGATAAGGTTATTGGTAAGGGCATCAATTCTGGAGTTTCAGTACATGCGTATCCGAACATTATTCCTTGATCACCCGCACCAATTAATGCATTCTTATCTGTTATATCTTTTCCTCTTACTTCTAAGGATGTTGATACCCCCTCTGAAATATCTGATGACTGTTCATTAATAGAAAGCATTATCCCGCACGACTTAGAATCAAACCCTAATTCAGGATCATTAAATCCAATATCAGATATAACTTTTCTTACAACAGAAGGAATATCTACATATGCACTAGTAGTTATCTCGCCCATAATAACAACTAAACCTGTAGTTATTGAAACCTCGCATGCAACTCTGGCTTCTGGATCTAATTTAATAATACTATCAAGTACAGAATCAGAAATTTGATCACAAATTTTATCTGGATGACCTTCTGTAACAGACTCGCTAGTAAATAAATAAGATTTAGCATTTACAAAATCATAACTCATTTATATCTCCAATATTATGTCCCAATATCCCAGCTGCTTAAATATTTTTCTTGTTCTTCTGTAAGTATATCTATACCCACATCCATACCTTGTAATTTCAACAAAGCTATTTCTTTGTCAATTTCAACTGGTAATGAATGTACTGCATTATTTAAATTCATATTATTATTTTTAATATATTCGGCTGCTAAAGCCTGACCAGCAAAGCTTAAATCCATAACACCAGAAGGATGTCCTTCTGCAGCTGTTAAATTTATCAATCTGCCTTCACCTAACAAAAATATTTGCCTGCCATCATATAATGTATATTGTTTAACGAAATTCAAAATATCTTTACTAGAATCAGATTCATCTTCTAAAGCATCTATATCAATTTCAACATTAAAATGACCGCTATTTGCTATTATTGCACCTGATTTTAAATTTTTTATTACTTCTCTACCAATGGCATTCATTCCTCCTGTAACAGTGATAAAAACTTCACCAACTTTTGCAGCATCGGCCATCTTCATAACTCTGTACCCATCCATTACTGCTTCAAGAGCTTTAACAGAATCTACTTCAGTAACTATAACATGTGAACCCATGCCTGAGGCTCTTTTTGCTATGCCTTTACCGCACCAACCATATCCGGCAACCACAACTGTTTTACCTGCCCATAGTATATTGGTAGCTCTGGTTATCCCATCCAAAGTACTTTGGCCTGTCCCATATCTATTATCAAATAAATGTTTAGTATCAGCATCATTGACATCTATCACAGGATATTTCAATTTATTTTGAGAAGCTAAACTTCTTAGACGAATAATACCTGTGGTAGTTTCTTCACTTCCTCCTAATATATTATCAATTAATTCATTTCTTTCTTGATGAATCATTGCAACCATATCTGCTCCATCATCCATTGTCATATTAGGTTCAAAATCACAAACTTTCGAAAGGTGATCATAATAAGTATCATTATCTTCTCCTCTGATAGAAAAAGTTGGTATTTCATATTCTGATACCATTGCTGCTGCAACATCATCCTGTGTGCTTAATGGATTGCTTGCACACATAGCAATATCTGCCCCGCCATCTTTTAAAATTTTAGCTAAATACGCGGTTTCAGTTGTTACATGCAAACATGCACCAATTTTCATTCCAGTAAGTGGTTTGTTTTTTATAAATCTTTCATGAATTTTATTCAAAACAGGCATTTCTTTTTGAGACCACTCAATTCTTCTCAGGCCCTCAGAAGCTAATTTTAAATCTTTTACATCATATTTAAATTCTGCCATTAATTATCCTTAAACTTTAATACTTGTTAATTTAATAAAAATTTTATTGGAAATTATATATTTCTAAGAGCTAATATTTGAAAAATCCTTAACTAACGCGGGTAATTCTAACACATTTATATTAATTCATAATACTATTTATTTATCTTAAATATCTAATTTGCTTTTTAAATTATCTAAACTAATGTATGTCCTTTGACCTATTAATTTTAAATATTTCTCATATCTCTCATAAATACTATCAATATCAAGTTTCAATAACGCTTCTACACCAAAACCTTCAACTGTATAAGATGCTACAACCGTAGCTAAAACAGTAGCAATAAATATATTATCTGAAGTGTATTCATTCCCAATTTTATCTAAATAACCAAAAAATGTGCCTGCAAAAGAATCTCCTGCTCCTGTTGGATCTTTAACAATGTTTGTTAGGTATCCTGGAATACTGATCTCATAATCTTTGTTAAAAATCAAAACTCCATGTTCGCCTTTTTTTATTACAACAAAATCTACCCCAGATTCTAATATTTTCAATCCAGCATCCTTCAAATTATTAACCATGGATAAAGCACTTGCCTCATATTGATCTATCATAATCACATTTGATTTAAATATAACTTTATTTAATGATTCAATTGAATTATTAATCCATAAATCCATTGTGTCTAATCCAACAAAAGAACTAGGATTGATATTCTTACATTGATTTAACACGTCTAATTGTAATTCAGGATTGATATTAGCTAAAAATATAATATCTGATTTTTTTGAAGTATTATCTAATTCAGGAACAAATTTTTCAAATACATTTAAATCAGTAGTAATAGTCTTTCTACTATTAATGTCATTATTATCATAAACCCCTTCCCAAAAAAATGTTTTACCTTTTTCTTTTTTTAAATTAGATATATTTATAGAATTATCTAGTAAAAGTTTTATATCAGAATTATCAAAATCATCCCCATAAACCCCTACTGGATAAACATTAGTAAATTTAGAAGCTGCGATACTGAAGTAAATTGCAGATCCACCTAACTGTTTAATACTTTTGCCATAACTAGTTGTCACAGTATCATAAGCTACTGACCCAACTACAGTTATAGACATTGATAACTCGCAAATTTAATCATTTCAACTCAAATCCTTCCTTAATCCATTCATTAACTCCACCGTCCAGATTAAACAAATTATCCTCTAGAGATCCATAAGCTGCAGCAATTTCACAAGCTAAAGCACTCCTAACTCCAACCTGACAGACAAAAGCAGTTTTATCATGAATTTCATTATCTTTTACCCAATCCTCAATATTATTCAATGATATTAATTTCGATTCCAAAATATGGCCTGAATTATACTCAGACAATTCCCTGACATCTATAATCCTAATTTCTTCTGTTTTACTTAAGGCATACAATTCCTTGGCAGTTATTCTATTATATGGCTCGCCTTGATACTTTTTTGGCATATATTTAATGACCTGATTTTGAATTTTATTTATATTAAAAAAATACGAGTTCATTATAAACTATTTATATGTTATTCTATTTTTAATTTATTTCAATTTCAATCTAAGACTATGGTAAAACAAGCAGAGAATGTAAAACGTAACACTTTTGAAAACCTTGAACCTCCCGATTTTGTATGGAAATCAGGGGAATTTATACCTTGGGATAAAGCAACATTCCATATCTCTATGCTGGGTTGGAGTTCAATAAATATGGTATTTGAAGGAATTAGGGCATATTACAATGAAAATGATGACCAAGTTTATGTATTACATCTTAACGAACATTTAAACAGATTAGCTGAATCAATGAAAATGATGCGGATGCATCCATATATAGAAACAGAAAAACTCAAAGAAGTTATATTAAAACTTATTAGGAAAAATAAATATAGAGCTGACACATATATAATGCCACTGGCATATTTTGGAGATGGGCCACCAGGATTTTTACCTTCGGGTGATAGAATTGGAGATATAGCTATTACTGCAAAACCAATAGACTCTCTTTTAAACTCAGATAACACCTTAAATGTTGGTGTAAGTTCTTGGAGAAGAATATCAGATGATGTCATGCCTCCACGTATAAAATCTATAGCAAATTATCAAAATGGAAGATATGCTGCAGAAGAAGCAAGAATCAACGGATATGATCAATCTTTAATACTTAACTCAAGAGGAAAGGTTGCAGAATCCACCTACACTTGTGTTTTCATGATAAAAAACAAAACACTGATAACCCCATCAGTAACTTCAGGAATTCTTGATAGTATAACCAGAAAATCAATTATAGAAATATCTAAAAACGAACTTGGATTAAATGTTGAAGAAAGGGAAGTGGATCGTACTGAATTTTATGTTTCAGATGAATCATTCATATGTGGCACTGGGGGAGAAGTTCAGTTTATAGGTAAAATTGATGGTTATACAATAGGCAAAGGCACTCCTGGGATTATCTCAAAAGAAATCCAAACTTTATATCATAATTTAGTTAGAGGATTAGATCACAGATATTCCCATTGGAGAACACCAACTTATTAAAAATTAAAACTATTTAATCTATTTAAAGGGAGAAAAACATGGCAACATCACCAATATCAGGATCAGAACTTGAAGATCTAAAATTAATGGCACAAAATCATTTTTGGCCACATGGAAAACCAGCTGGAGATATGTCAGAAGAAACAGGTTTGAAAACTATAACTAGAGGCAAGGGTGTTTGGCTATATGATGAAAAAGACCAACCTTGGTATGATACCACTTCATGTTTATGGTTAGTCAATTTAGGACATGGAAGAACTGAAATAGCTCAAGCAGCTTATGAGCAAATGAAACAGGTAAGTTTTACTCCTATGGGATCAGTTAGCCCTCCCACAGCAAAATTATCAGCAAAAATAGCTTCAGTAGCACCTGATAAGGATTCAAGGGTTTTCTTTGTATCCGGAGGGGCAGAAGCAAATGAAACAGCTTTAAAAATGGCTAGAAAATACCATATCAATAATGGCGAGGGAACAAGATTTAAAGTTATTAGCAGAATAAATTCATATCATGGTGCAACACATGCAACAATGAGTCTTGGTGGTGGCACTAGGTCACCTCATGAATTCGAACCATTAATGGCAGGAAGTATCAAAATTGCTAACTATGATAGTTATAGATATGGGTTCGGTACCAAATCTGAAGATGAAGCAAGTGCAGAATATGCTAAAGATCTAGAACGTGCTATTCTTGGACATAATCCTTCAACTGTATCTGCATTTATTGCTGAACCAATTTCAGCAGCAACAGGTATACATGTCCCAAATAAAAGTTATTTCCAGATGATAAGGGAAATATGTGATAAATATGGAGTTATCATGATATCAGATGAAGTAATCACTGGTTACGGGAGAACTGGCTCTTGGTTTGCAATTGAACAGTGGGATATAGTACCAGATATAATTACTTTTGCAAAAGCTTGCACAAGCGGTTATCTTCCTATTGGAGGTGCTATTGCTACTAAAAAAATCTCTGATGCTTTTATCGGAGATGATAGTAAAACATTTACACATCTAATGACATTTGGCGGCAACCCGGCATCATGTGCAGCAGGGGTTCAAACTTTGGAAATTATGGAAAATGAAAAAATTGTCCAAAACTCAAAGGATATGGGTGATTACATGATGGGCAAGTTAGAAGAATTGTATAAATACGATATTGTAGGTCATGTCAGAGGAGGTAAAGGTTTACTTAATGCAGTTGAAATAGTAAAAAACAAAGATACAAAAGAACCATTTCCTGCTGATTTTAATTTAGCCAAAAAATTAAGTGTCTTATTCAACAAATATAAAATGATTGGTCTTCCATCACCAAGTTCTATTAATCTAGCTCCCCCAATTTCTGTATCTAAAGATGAAGTAGATGACCTTGTTGAAAGGGTTGAAAATATAGTAAGGGACTTAGAATCAGATATTAAGTGATATTAATTTTATTTTTAATTAATCAATAAAAATTTAATGTCAAAAAAAGATTTACTTAAAATAGGTGACAAAAAGTTTAAGTCAAGGCTTATGATAGGCACAGGTCGTCATAGATCAAATGATGAAATGGTGAATTCTATTAAAGCATCAGGTGCTGAAATAATAACTGTCGCTATCAGAAGACTTGATCTTGAAAACCAATCAAAAAAATCAATATTGGATTTTTTTGATTGGAACAAATATACTCTATTACCAAATACTGCAGGATCAAAAACTACAAAAGAAGCCTTATTTACAGCTGAACTTGCCAGAGAACTAACAGGAACCAATTGGGTCAAATTAGAAGTAATTCCAGATAGTAAATACCTACTTCCAGACCCAGTTCAAACTTTTGAAGCAGCAAAGGAACTAATTAAAAATGGTTTTATTGTATTACCATATATCAATGCTGATCCAGTTTTAGCACAAAAACTTGAATCAATAGGTTGTTCTACAGTAATGCCACTAGGTTCATCAATTGGTTCAGGTAATGGCATACATACATTAGAAGAAATTCAAATAATAATTGAGCAGGCTAGTGTCCCTGTAGTAATAGATGCAGGATTAGCAGTTCCATCAGACGCGTCTTTAGCAATGGAAATTGGAGCAGATTGCGTGCTTGTTAATACAGCCATTGCCCAAGCAGAAAATCCTGTACTAATGGGAGAAGCTTTTAAATTAGGAGTAGAAGCAGGAAGAAAATCATACTTGGCAGGTAGAATTCAAAAAATACAACAAGGAAAAGCAAGTAGCCCAACTAATAAAATAGCAAAGCAAAATTAATGCTTACCCAAAAACTTGATCTTCCATATTATTTAATGTTAATAATTGATCTTGATTTTATAAAAAAAACTTTCAGTGTACCGGATGATTTTATTTTTAATTCAATAAAATCCGGGGTTAATATGGTACAGGTAAGAGATACAAAAACTGAATACGCTAATAAACTTTCTCTTATAAATAAAATTAAAACCAAATTTAATAATAACTGTACTGTAATAGTAAATTCAGATTACAGATTAGCATCAGAATCAAATGCAGATGGAATTCAAATAAAAGCTTCAGAGTGGGGAAATTTTAATTTTTCAAACCTTAGACCTAACCTATTAATTGGAAAATCAACCCACTTATATGACAATCATGAAATTAATAATATTAAAAAACCAAACTACGTTATATTTGGAACTATATTCAAATCAAAGTCGCATTTGAAAACTAAACCTATTGGATTAAATAAATTTAATTCAATTAAAAAAAAATACCAATGTCCTGTAATTGCAATTGGCGGTATTAATGTTAATAATGTATCTGAAGTTATTAAATCCGGAGCTGATGGCGCTGCATTTATAACAGGTATACTTAATTCTCAAAACCCTTACAGCACAATAAAAAAAATTAAATCAAAACTACTTAAATGATATATCTTAATGGAAAAGAAAATTATGAAATTGGAATCCCAATAAAAATAGCTGATCTAGTTAAAAATTTAGGACTTCAAAAAAGAACTATTGCTATTGCTCATAATGGAGAGGTAATACAAAAGAAAAATTGGGATTTTGTTACTATCAATGAAAAAGACACCATTGAAATAGTTAGAGCTGTTGGCGGTGGTTAAAAATATATAATTAAAAGTGTTCTTTTAATTATATATTACCTCATAAACCATCCGGGAAATCATATTTTATTATTGACTATTTATTGTCTTTTTCCCAATCCTTACAATCTTTTAAATATTTAGTATAATTACTGATACTAGGCGTGGAAATAAGATAAGCACAGTATTGTTCTTTTAATTTATTATTAACATATTCATTCATGTTTACTTTTAATTTCAATTCATAAATTTCAGTTTCTAATATTTGCATTTTTAATTTCATACTATCAATACTTTCAGGATTTAAAGCTTCCGATTGTGATGATAAATTTTCTGCTCCAAATTTCACATCAACATTTATATCAATATAATCAGTAAAAATAATAAAATTAATAATAAAAAATATAAAAATAAATACGATGGAAAATAAAATTACAATTCTTTTAGTCATAAATTGTACCTAAATAATTGGTGACCCCAACGGAATTCGAATCCGTATACCCACCTTGAAAGGGTGGTGTCCTAACCGTTAGACGATGGGGCCATTTAGTTAAATTATATTATTTTTACTTATTTAAAGATATAAATATTACGGATAGAGAGCCAAATCTAAAAGTCCTTCAGATTCATTAAGCCCAAACATTAAATTCATATCTTGAACTGCCTGTCCTGCTGTACCTTTAACTAAATTGTCTATACAACTTATAATAATTAATTTATTACTATTAGGTTCAATATAAGGAAAAACTAAACAATAATTTGTTCCTAATGTCTCTTTTGTAGAGGGAGGGTCATTAACAATTTTAACAAATTCAGAATCTTTGTAAAAAGTTTTAAATATCTCTTTAAGGTCATTTTCATTATTTAATAATTTTTCATTATAATCAGCATAAATAGTTGTCAAGATCCCTCGCGTCATAGGAATAAGATGTGCTAAAAAAGTAATATTATTTTTAAAACTTTCATCTAAAATCATACATTCCTGTGATATTTCAGATAAATGTCTGTGCCCATAAACTGAATATGCCTTTACATTTTCATTAACTTCAGAAAAATGAGTATTTAATGATAATTTTCTTCCCGCACCTGATACGCCTGTTTTTGCATCTATAATCACTGGAGGATTTACTAAGCCTGATTTGATTGCAGGTAATAAGCCTAATAATGTTGCAGTTGGAAAACAACCAGGAACAGCAACATAATTAGAATTTGTAATTTCACTTCTATATATTTCAGTCAATCCATAAACAAAATCTTTCAAATTATTCGGAGCTGGATGATCGACATCATACCATTTTTTATATTCATCTAAATTATTTAATCTGAAATCAGCACTTAAATCTAATATCTTCAAATCATCATTAAAATATGCTTTAATTTGCTCTGCACTAGCTGCATGGGGTAATCCTGAAAAAATTACATCACATTTCTTTGTAATAGATTTTTCTATTTGTAGATCTATACTCGACAAATGTGGAAATACTTGAGCAATATGATTACCCGCCTGGCTCCTTCCTGTAACTTCAACTATTTCAACATTCTTATGATTATACAAAATTCTAGCTAACTCAGAACCAGCATAACCTGTAACATTTATTATTCCTGCTTTTACTTTCATAACATTTCAAAATGAATTGGATAAAAATTATACTTATATCAGCCATATATTACTACTTCTATTCTTATATAAATTATTATAATAATTTATATGAACTTTGAGCATATTAATTTTTTCTTAAAAGGTACAAAATACATTTTTATAAAAAAGCTTTACAAAGATTTCTTTCATAATTGATAATTAATAGATAAAAATCTTACAAAATATAATTTCAAAGGAAAGTTGCCGTGTTAAAAAAAGATCGAGCGTCTTTAATTCTCAATAGACTCAATGAGATCTATCCTGAGACACCAATTCCACTAAATCATAAAAATAAGTTTGAATTACTTATTGCTGTATTGCTAAGTGCTCAATGTACCGATGAAAGGGTAAATGAAGTTACTCCGAAATTATTTTCCTTGGCAAATAATGCAAAAAAAATGATAAAAATTCCTGTAAAAAAAATTGCTTCAATTATTCGACCTTGTGGCTTAGCACCTCAAAAGTCTGCATACATTTCTATGCTATCTAAAATACTTATTGAAAAGCATAATGCAAATGTTCCAGGAGATTTCATAGCTTTAGAAAATTTGCCCGGAGTTGGACATAAGACGGCCAGCGTAGTCATGTCTCAAGGGTTTGGGTATCCTGCATTTCCTGTTGACACACATATTCATCGTTTAGCACAGCGTTGGGGTTTGACTAAGGGCAAAAATGTTTTGGAAACAGAAAAAGACATAAAAAAGATATTTCCAAAAAACAGTTGGAATAAATTACATTTACAAATAATATTTTACGGTAGATCTCATTGCACTGCTCGAGGTTGCGACGGAACGATATGCGAAATGTGCAAAACATGCTATCCAAATAGAAAAAACCCTTTTAAGGCAAATAAAGCTTAAAACATACTTAATATTTTTGGTTATTTAAAGGTTGAATATATATGTTATAAACTTTAAACTAATCAAACTATTTTAATGAAAGTAAAAACAAATCTCATTAGGAGTAAAAATGAAACTGGCAATAGTAACAGACAGTGTCTCGGACATTTCACCTAAGATAGCTAAAGAATTAGATATAAAAGTAGTGCCGTTAACCGTGATTTTTGGTACAGAGCAATTCTTAGATGGGATAGAACTTTCAAACGCTGAATTCTTTAAAAAATTAGAAACTGACCCAAATCATCCATCAACATCACAACCTTCACCGGAGGTTTTCGTTAAAACTTATGAGAAATTATTAAAAAAAGGATACGAAATACTTTCTGTGCATGTATCTGCAAAACTAAGTGGGACAATAAATTCTGCTGAACAAGCTATTAAAGCTATAGATACAAATAAAATCAAAATTATAGACACCAGATCTGCATCAATGGCACAAGGATTAGTTGCAATGAGTGCAGCAAGAGCTATCAAAAATGTCAAAAGTCTAGATGAATTAGCTGATATTGCTGAAAGCACAGCTAAAAAAACAACTGTCTTTGTAGCTATGGATACAATGGAATTTCTCAAAAGAGGAGGCAGGATTGGAAAAGCCAAAGCAATGCTAGGTTCTATTTTGAATATAAAACCAATTATCACAACAAATGACGGTGAGATAGTACCTCATAGTAGAGCTAGGACAATTAAAAAAGCCATTTCAACCATGATTAATGATATGGGAGAAAAAGATCAAATAATTGAAGTTGCTGTTCTTCATTCAACAACACCTGATTTAGCTAAAGATGTTATGAACCAAATCAATGCACAAAATTTAAATAATGCTGGAACAATCACTGAAATAGGACCAGTTGTTGGAACTCATGCTGGACCAGGATGTCTAGCTATAGCATTTACTACAAAATAAGTCA
This sequence comes from uncultured Chloroflexota bacterium, assembly GCA_950054395.1. Taxonomy (GTDB): domain Bacteria; phylum Chloroflexota; class Dehalococcoidia; order Lucifugimonadales. The sequence continues at coordinate 385 of CATLOZ010000009.1, read as the reverse complement.
TTTACCTATATTAGCTTCCATTACCCTCATGGTATTTAAGCCGATTATTTTTTGTATATCTCCATCAGCATAACCTCTACGCATTAATTCTTCAGTAATGCTAGGAAATTTGGTACAATCCTCAAGGCCTACAGGCCCCTCAGGAATACCATCAAAATCTGAACCCAGTCCAACATGATCAATACCTGCAACTTTAACCATATGATCTATATGATCTACAACATCTGATAAAGTTGGTAATGCTAAATCTTTACGAATAATCTCATATCGATCTCTGATTTTTTTAGACTCCTGTTTTATATATTCATGTGATTTATCAAAATGTCCGCTTGGTGATCTTCTTCCCATTCTTTCAAGATCTTCTATTTCTTCCCACATCTGATTT